>DQSO01000009.1 GCA_015663225.1 Campylobacterales bacterium | reverse complement strand
GGGAATTAAGATAAAATATTGACAATATTGTCTCATAGAGATTTTTTTTTATCTTAAAAATTGCTATAAGGATAAACTAGGCTGTTTATGATGTTTGAATTTGCAAGTGGCTCCAATAGATACAATATAAATATATTTAGAATTGGTATTGACAAATAGGGAGACTATACTATTTTAACTTAACTCCAAAAATAAGCACTTTAAAATATATAAAAGCCCAAGAACCAAAGAGTACAAACCAAGCCAACATAGATATATCAAAACTCATCATAAAATCAAATCCAAATGAAGCGATTAGTGATGTTAAGATTCTAAATAAAACTACAACTTGAGTAAAGTAAAAAAGATATATTGTTACTTGATTTAGCCTCATCATATTTCCTGAATGTCCTAAAGTAACTCTTGTACCAAAACCTATCAATACTGTTAGTAAAAATCCAAGCATAAGAGCATGAATCCCAAGTTTAAGTGTAGAAATATCTAAAAACAACTCTGATGTACTTGCAATCGCACTAAGTAAAAATGCGACAGGTATCCATAAAAGTGCAATATGTAAAATACGAAGCAATAAATCTGGATGAGAAAATGGAACTTTCCATCTTCTAAGCTCACTCCCTATAATAAAGGCAAGTGCCAAATCAATCAAAATTGTAGAGTTTGCATAGATACTTTCACTCACAACTCTAACAAGTAAAAGTCCTACTACTATCTTTAAAAAGTTCTCTTTTTTCTCAAACATAAGATGTGAGAAAAATGGTATCATCCTCTGACCAACACTAAAGACCACTATAAATAGATATAGATATATTCCAACCTGTACAGCTATATCTTTAAATCCTAAAATAAATACAACAAGAGATAAAAGTCCAAATCCAAACCCACTAAGTATCCAAAAAGGATCATGTTTATCAGCAATAGTAGATGTTTTATATATCGCTAAAAGAGTTATAACTGCCCAACTAAATGCACCAAGCATGGTTATCAAGGAGAGAGTTGATATAAAAGGTGTAGTAAAAGCACCTAGATAAAACAGAAGTGACGAGAGTACAAATAAAAAGAATATATTTTGATACCTACTATTTTCTATCACTGAAGTTTGGCAAAATCTTGGAAATGTTGTAAATACAAAACCTAAAAAGACAGGTGTAAAACTCAAAAATATCAGACTAAATCCATGAAAAAATAAGCTATCAACACTAAGTAAAAAAACACCTTTAAAACTTAACATAAATATAAGCATCGCAGTTATAAAGTTAACAAACCCCAATATGAAAAATGGTTGGTGCGGTTGAGATAAAAAATATGAATTTCTCAAAGTTGTGCTCCTATAAATTGTATGAAATCGTCACTATTATTGATGCATGAACAAACTAGATACTCTTCAAATCCCAAATCACTAGCAATATCTTTATATTCAATACTTAGCTCAAACTCCGTTTCAGAATTGTCCAATATAAAGGACAATGGATAGATAATAACTTTTCTATTTTCTAATGATTTTAACTTATCTTCAAATGATGGTTCTAGCCACTTTACTGGACCTAACTTTGACTGATATGTTAGGTGTATATTTTTAAACTCTATATTTTCCTCTTTTAGCATAGATTTTAAAATCTCTACATTTTCTTCTACCTCTTTTTGATATGGATCTCCGCTATCAACTATCTTTTGAGGAAGAGAGTGAGCTGAAAATATCAGGTCAAACTTTTGGCTATCTTGGTTTTCTAACTTTGCTTTTATATTTTTTATTATCGCTTTATTGTAATTTATATCTTTGTAAAACCTATCTATAATTTTTATTTTAGGAGTATAGTTTAACTTTTTTAATCCTTCATGAAAATCTTCAAGTGATGATTTTGTAGTCGTTGTTGAGTATTGTGGATATAGAGGGATTACAACCAACTCTTCCACCTTATCATGTAGAAGTTGTTTGAGTCCATCAGTTGCAAAAAGAGGTGTATATCGCATGATATTTATCACTTTGTACGATGAAAAATTTTCTTCTACTTTGAGCAAAAAGTTTTTTGTATGTTCTACTAGTGGCGATGCTCCACCAAGTAGTGCATAGTTTTTTTTTGCTTCTTTCTTTCTTGTAAAAACTATCATATTTGCTATAAGCCATCGCAGCAAATCACTTTTTACTGTTATGATGTTTTTATCCATAAACATATTTTTTAAAAACACTTCAACCTCATCAAGATTTCTTGGTGCTCCCATATTTAGAAAAACTATCGCTTTTTTCAAACTTCTTTCCTTAAATAGATACTAAATCCTTTTGTCTCTTTCAGTAGTTCAACTTTACCACCATGAGCTTTTATAATCTCTAAAGAGAGAGCTAGTCCCAACCCATGACCTTGAAGTTTTGTTGTTTTAAATGGCTCAAATAAGATATTTTTATTTTCAATAGGCACTCCAGAATCTTTAATAGTAATAATATCAAACTCATTATTACTATCATGAGAAATAGTAACTATGCCCTCTTTCTCGTCATCTTCCTCAATAGCATCAAGACCATTATATAAAAAGTTCTGAAAGACAATACTGAGAAGATCAAAATCTCCAAAAAGCTCCTTATCATGTGAGAAATCAATATCAAGCTCTATATCTTTACTCAATGAATAAAACTCAAAACTACTCTCCATCTCATCTTCTAACTCCAGCAAAGAAAATCGTTTTTTATTTGCAGTAACTCCCTTTGTAAACAAAAGTGTAGATTTTATAATCCTCTCAACTCTATAAATTGATTTTTTTATCTCCATCACTAAAAGCTTATTTTTAGTCTCAACTCGTCCTAGGAGAGTTGAGGCAAGGATTGATATAGAACCTATTGGATTTCTTATCTCATGAGCTAAGTGAGCTGATACTTGACCCATAGCCGCTAATCGCTCAGATCGTTTTTGTTCTGTTATATCTATCGCTGTTATTATTGTATTATTTTCATTTGGATTGATTTTAATAAGATATATTTTATCATTATGATCTACCTCTTGAGTCTTCTTAGTCCTATCTAGCTTATCAAATAAACAACTCAGACTTTTTGCTTCATTATTTAATACAAAAAAATTATTCTCTCCATCAAGTACCCATAATGCTGTTGGTAGAAATTCAATAACTTGATCCATAATAAGTTTCATCTGCTTAAACTCTTGCTCTGCTGCATAAGTTGAAGCTATAATCTGCTCTAATCCATCAAGTGTTATCTCTTTATCCATCTAATAATCCTTTAAATGCTTCTAAATCATATAATATAAGATTTTTATCTCTATTTTTTAGCAACTCTTTACTAAAACCACTCTTTGAAAAAAGCACAAAGTAGTCCACTTCAAAACCTGCTTTAAAAGATATCTTTTTGAGTTTATTTAGTATATTTCCACTTATCTTATGATTTTTCCACTTACACTCACCAACATATATTTTTTGTTTAGAACTCTTTGCTAAAAGATCTAACTCTACATATCTATCCCAATAACTTCCAGATTCTATTATATCGCAAAATTTTTCTTTTAAAAGCTTATTTGATAAGTATTCAAAATTTAAACTTATAAAATTATCTAAATTTTCTTCTATATTTTTATAAGCATTTTCAACTTCTCCAACTCTCAACTCATCCTCATATGGATAAATAAATGCATACCAAAATCTATGAAAATTTTTACAAATCTTTATCTTATCTTCTACCTGATAGCCTCTATACTTTTTTTTCTTATGCTTACCACTTTCACATGATATATCTTCTCGTGAGTATTCTCTGCTTATAATATTGATTTCAAACAAATTTTTATATATTGCTTTTCCACGGTAGTGAGAAATATCCTTATGATATGCCGAATAACTTTTGCGACTACCGATAGAGAGCCGATGAAGGAATTTATAAGAATCTGCAAGAAATTTATCATCATCACTAAAAATAAATTGCTCTTTTAGTTGATTATATTTTTTTAAAATATTTTCTAATATATTTTTACTAAGTGAGTCATAATCATTTAAAAGAGCTAAGTTATCATAGCCCTCAAAAACTGAATGGTATGATATAAGCTCTTCTATATTTAGATATGGGAAGTTTTCATAAAATCTTTTCACAAGATGATTGTATCATGCATACTCTAAAAATTCTGACTTTGATTGAGAGTGAGTTTCATCTAAGTAACTATCAAAAATTCCAGTAGTTTTTAAAAAGTCAAAAAGTTGTTTATCTATCTCATTGTTACTTGCCATAAAGTCCATAATTTTAAATGCTTCATCTTTACTTTTTGCTCTTTTATATGGTCTATCACTTGAGGTAAGTGCTTCAAAAATATCACATATTGTTAACATTCTAACTTCAAATCCGATCTCATCTTCACTTAAACCAAAAGGGTATCCTGTTCCATTTAATTTTTCATGATGAAATCCTGCTATTTGAGGTATCTTCTCATATTTTTTAGGAAATTTAAGATGTCCTAGCATCTCATACCCAACTCTTGCATGGTTATTTATAAGCTCTCTCTCTTCATCCGTTAAGTTTCCTCTTTTAACACTTAGATTTTTTACCTCATCTTTTGTTAAAAGTGTGATACTTCCCATATCGCTTTGATATATCTTTTTAGCTATTTTTTCAATTTTTTCAATATCACTATTATCTAATGTTTTAGCTGGATGGTTAATCTCTTTTATATAATTATACTCATCAACTAAGACTCTGATCTCTTTGCTATATGCTTCTTTAACTCTATCTATATCAACATCGACTTCACCTTTAAGATAAGCATTCTCAAGCTTTAACTCATCAATCTTTAGTGAGTTTATTGCATTTGTAAATCTCTCTTTCACCTCTGATATTCTGTCATAAATTGTTTCAAGTCGTGTTGATTTATCTAAAACATAATCAGGAGTAACAATCTTTCCAATATCATGAATAAGTGCTGATATACTTAACTCTTTTTGCTGGTCACTATCAAAATACTTATCTTTATAAACTGTATTATCACGGTTTATAGAAAAGACCGTCAAATCCATAAGTTTTTGAACATTTTTTATATGTCTATACCCATATTCTGATTTTTTATTAATAGCAAATGATATTGACTGTATAAATGATAAAAGTAGATTTTCAAGATTATCAATAAGTTCATTTTTAGCTATGGCTGTTGCTGCATATGCCCCATAAGCCTCTATATCTTTTTCATCTTTTTTTGTATATGGTTTTATCTGTACAAAGTTATTTTTATTTATAAGCTGTAGTACACCAATAACCTCATCATCTTGATCTGTAAGTGGTATTAAAAGCATAGACTTTGAACGATAGTTATTTTTCTTATCAAATACTTTTGTTCCTTCAAAGTTAAACTCTGTAGATTCATAAACATCTTCTATATTGATAATCTTTTTCTTAACTGCACACAAAGCTGATACATTTGTAGTGTTCTCCTCTCCATCTAGCAAAAGAGGTACATTTGGCCAATCTATATCACTTGAAAAGACTCCTAGTTTTTGATTTATGACTGTTTTAAATTTTAGTGAATCATTCTCTTTTAGATAAATAGTTCCACCATCACTATTTGACATCTTCACAGCTTCTATTAAAATTGATTTTAAAATAGTATCTAAATCCTTCTCTTTAGATATAAGTTTTATAAAATCCACAGTTGAATTTTCATACTCCTCAAAATCAGGATCACTAAGATACTCTCCATCTCGAAGTATTCTACTATTTCCTTTTAAAAGATCTAACTCTGATATTTCTTTTTCAACTTGTTCTTTATAGTTTGATTTTATATGAGTTATATATATATCTATATCCAAACCATCTAATTGTTCTTTTAACAATGAGGGAGTAAGGTGTTTACTACTCTTTGCTAACTCTCTCATGCGAGATGGATATGAACAATCAACAATAAGTGAATCTATATTTTTTTGAGATATAACAGTTGAAATGTTTTCACAAAGATAAGTATCAGATACAAAAAGAGTTGTAAAATAATCTTTTTCTATAATATACCCACATGTTGGTACTGTATGATTTACCTCTACTGGTGTTAAAACTACATCTTGCAACTTATAAGCTTTATCAAACTCTATCTCTATAAATTCTAAAGCAACCTCTTGGCTATGAAGTAATTTTATTTTAGTAAAGTC
>DQSO01000149.1 GCA_015663225.1 Campylobacterales bacterium | reverse complement strand
GACAAAATACTATGCTCAGTAAATGCACACCCTGCAATCCCTGAAGCAGTTAGACACTTTGATGCTGAGCCTATTTTTGTTGATATTGATGCAACCACTTTTAACATCTCTACTGATGCACTAAAAGAGGCCTTAGTAAAGTTTAAACACAAAAAACTTAAAGCTGTTGTTATTACTCATATAGGTGGGATAAGTGCAGATTTAAAAGAGATATATAAAATAGCTAAAGAGAACGATATTAAGGTTATAGAAGATGCATCGACATCTCTAGGGTCAACTTACAATGGAGATATGCTAGGAAATAGTGGTGGTGATTTAACATCCTTTTCTATAGGTGGCAACAATCAAAAACAACCTATAATAAACTGTGGTATTATTACTACAAACGATGAAAAGCTATATAAAAGAGCAAAACTACTTCGTCATCATGCTATACAATCAAGAGAGTGGGACAGCTCTGGGAATTTAGGATATATTTATGATGTAGCAGATATTGGTATAAACTATGAGACAAGTGAGCTAGAAGCTGCTTTTGCCATAGGTAAACTACAAAAAATTGAAGAACTTATAAAAAGAAGAAGAGAGATAGCTGATATTTACTATAAAAACTTAACAGATACTCCTCATATTATACTACCTTCTCGAACTGATGAGAATACTTATGAACTTTTTACAATAAAAATAGATAAAAATAGAGATGATTTTGCAAGATCACTTAAAGAAAGAGGTGTTTTTACAGCTCTTTTTTATTCTCCACTTCATCTTCTATCATACTATAAACAGAAGTATTCACTAAAAGTAAATGACTATCCTGTAGCACTTATAAGCTATCAACAAATACTCTCTATCCCTTGTTATGCTGCAATAAGTAATGATGATGTTGAATATGTATGTCAGATGATAAATGAGGTAGCTAGTAGTAAAGTTTAGTGAAAAAACTACACTTTATAGTAGAAAATTATCTATTTTATCCATCTTTATTTGGTAAGATAGTAGCTTTTTTACTCCTTCCTATTAGTCTACTTTATTGTTTTCTTACATATTTAAAGAGACTTACATCATCAGAAGAAAGTTTCAATATTCCAATTATAAGCATTGGAAATCTCATTATAGGTGGAAGTGGAAAAACACCTCTTACAATAGCTCTAGCAAAAAAATACTCAAATGCTACAATCATACTTAGAGGTTATAAAAGAGAGAGTCAAGGGCTTGTAGTAGTTAGTGAAAATGGTAAAATCAAAAGTGATGTTAAAACAAGTGGCGATGAGGCTATGGAGCTCTCTTATGCTTTGCCAAATGCAACTATTATTGTTAGTCAAGATAGAAAAGAAGCTATATTAAAAGCTAAATCACTAGGTGCTAAGATTATATTTTTAGATGATGGCTTTTCAAAATTTAGTATCAAAAAATTTAATATCCTGCTTAAACCAAATGAAAAATATCTACCATTTTGTATACCAAGTGGTCCATATAGATTTCATCCCCTGCTTTATAAAAGTGCGGATATAGTTTTAACTGATGGTATAGACTTCAAAAGAGAAGTATCTATTAAAAATAAAACTTCAAATATGATATTTTTAACAGCCATCTCAAAACCAAATAGACTAGATAGATACCTTTCGCATGATATACAAAGGTTTTATCTTCCAGATCACTCAAAATTTGAAAAAGAGTTTATTGATGAGTTGATAAAGAAATACTCTCCAACTTCAATACTAACAACAAATAAAGATGCTGTAAAGTTAGATAATTTTAATCTAAATCTATCTATACTAGAGCTAAATATCAATATTGATGATAAAATAGTTAACAAGATAGATAATTATATTCAAGGATTTAAACCATGATACAAAAAGTACAAATAGCCAATACTCTCATAGATGCTTTTCCATTTATAAAAGAGTTTGCAGGTGAGACTATCGTTATAAAATATGGTGGAGCAGCTCAAGTTGATCCCATCTTAAAAGAAAAATTTGCAAAAGATATAGTACTTTTGTACCTTATAGGTATAAAACCCGTTATTGTTCATGGTGGTGGCAAAAGAATTAATGATTATTTAGAAAAACTTGATATTAAAACAGAGTTTAAAGATGGTCAAAGAGTTACAACTAAAGAGAATATGGAAGTTGTTGAGATGGTTTTAAGTGGGCTAATAAATAAAGAGATAACATCACTTTTAAACAATCATGGAGCTAAAGCGATAGGTATTAGTGGTAAAGATGCATCATTTTTAGAAGGTGAACCAAAAGATGGTGGAGCATTTGGATATACTGGAAATATTACCAAAGTAGATAACTTAGTTATAGAAAATTTATTAGAAGAAAACTTTATCCCAGTAATTGCCCCAATAGCAACAGCCAAAGAGATAGGACACCCTGGATTTAACATCAATGCAGACCTAGCAGCAAGTAAAATAGCAACTGCACTTAAAGCAAAAAAAGTTATTTTTATGACTGATACAGCAGGAGTATTAGATAAAGATATGAATCTTATTTCAACTCTTTTTAGAAGAGATATTGATGCTCTAATAGAAGATGGCACAATAGCAGGGGGCATGATACCTAAGGTTAGTGCTTGTTTAGAAGCAGTTGATGGTGGAGTTGAAAAATCTCATATCATTGACGGAAGAGTTGAACACTCTATCTTGCTTGAACTATTTACAAGCGAGGGTGTTGGAACTGTTATTAAAAAAATGCTAGTATAATAAATAGATAAAAAAATATAGGATATTTAATTTGAGTTTCATTTCAACAAGAGTTTCTAGCTCTAATCCAATCGAATTTTCACAAGCTATTTTAAGCCCAAGTGCACCTAAAGGTGGGCTTTATGTACCTTCAAAACTACCACAATTAGATAGTGATTTTTTTCAAGATAATATAGACACTTCATACAAAGAGTTAGCTAAAAAAATAGTTCAAATGTTCAATATTGATATAGAAGCTAGTGTTTTACAAGATGCCGTAGATCTATATGATAATTTTGATGATAAAAATACTCCTGTTCCTCTTGTAAAAGTAAAAGATGATCTATTTGTGAGTGAACTCTACCATGGACCAACTCGAGCTTTTAAAGATATGGCTCTTCAACCATTTGGTCATATACTTTCACATTTGGCGAAAAAAGAGAATAAAAACTTTCTTATCTTAGCGGCAACAAGTGGAGATACTGGTCCAGCTACTTTAAATACTTTTAAAAATAAACCAAATATCAAAGTTGCTTGTCTATACCCTGATGGTGGAACAAGTGATGTTCAAAAACTACAAATGACTACAATGGATGCTAACAATATAGATGTACTTGGTATTGAAGGTAACTTTGATGATGCACAAAGTGCTCTAAAATCACTACTTGCTTCTAAGACTTTTAAAAGTGAACTTCAAAACTCAAATATAAACCTAAGTGCAGCAAACTCTGTAAACTTTGGTCGTATAATATTTCAAATTATCTACCATATATACTCATATATCGCCCTACTCTCACAAAAAGAGATAAAAAATGGTGAGTTGATATATATCACAGTTCCTAGTGGAAACTTTGGAAATGCACTTGGAGCTTACTATGCTAAAAAGATGGGAGTTCCTATCTATAAGATATTAACAACATCAAATGCTAACTCTATTTTAAGTGAGCTGATAAATACTGGTGTTTACGATATAAGAGAAAAATCACTTATAAAAACAATCTCACCAGCGATGGATATACTAAAATCATCAAATGTCGAGAGAGTTTTGTTTGATAAGTTTGGATATGAGCGAACACTTGAACTTATGACTAACTTAAATAAGCAAAACTATTATATTTTGACTTCAAGTGAATTAGAGTGTTTAAGAGAAGATTTTGAAGCAATAGCATGTGATGATAGCTATACTCTGAGTATTATTAAAAAATATTCAGACTCAGGGTATATCATGGATCCACATACTGCAACATCTCTCAAAGCATATGAAAAGTTAAAGAAAGAACCATATAAGATGGTTATATGTTCAACTGCTGAGTGGACTAAGTTTGCTCCGAGTATGGTAAATGCTATCAATAAAGATGATAAAGCATATACAGATCATAAGGCACTAAGTATTGTAGAGGAAAAGTTAAATACTACTATGATAAAAAGTGTAAAAGAGCTGTTTTCTAAAGAGATAATATTTCAAAAGATTGTAAAAAAAGAGGATATCGAACAAGAAATTCTTAATTTTATAAAATCATAAAAATTATCTAATGCCCTTATCTAAACTAAACAAAGAGCAGTATGCTGCTGCAACTGCTGTTTTTGGAAATAATCTAATCATAGCATCAGCTGGTACTGGTAAAACTTCTACTATTGTTTCTCGTATTGGATACTTGTTATCAAAAGGAGTTAAACCAGAACAGCTTCTACTTCTAACATTTACAAATAAAGCATCAGCTGAGATGGTAGAGAGAATTGGTAGACTTTTTAGTGATAAGCTTGCTAAAAAGATAGAAGCTGGAACTTTCCATGCTGTTAGTTATAGACTACTTAAAAAAAGTGGAAAAAATATAGTTTTAAAACTACCAAAAGAGCTTAAAATATTGTTAAAAAGTATTCATCAAAAGAGAAATTTTTCATATCTTGAATCAAAAACACAACCATATTCTGCTGGACATCTTTATGATTTATATTCACTATATCAAAATAAAGTAGAGCAAATGGGCTTTGGTGAGTGGATGAAAGAACAATATAGTGACCATGCTGAGTTTTCTGATATATATGAAGATATTATTTTAGAATTCAATGAGATAAAAAAGAGATTTGGATATGCAGATTTCAATGATCTACTTATTACTTTTAGAGAGTATTTACAATCTTCTGATGTTCATTTTACGGAGATATTAGTAGATGAGTATCAAGATACAAATCGTCTTCAAGAGTCTTTGATAAAAAACTTCAAAAGAGAATCTCTTTTTTGTGTTGGCGATTATGATCAAAGTATCTATGGTTTTAATGGTGCTGATATATCAATAATAGGTAATTTCTCACAAAAGTATGAAAATGCACAAGTTTTCTCGCTCAATAAAAACTATCGCTCATCTGCACCAATACTTCATCTTGCAAATAAAGTTATAGAAAAAAATCCTCGTCTTTATCCAAAAAAATTAGAAGTAACAAGAGTTGGTGACTTTGCACCTCCAACTCTTCTTATTTTTGATGATCTATACTCTCAATATCAAGCTATAGCACATAAAATAAGCTCTTCAACCACAAAAGATGAAGATATATCTGTTATATTTAGAAACAATGCTAGTGCTGATGGTATAGAGGCACACCTTCGTGAACAAGGAATTAACTGTAAGAGAAAAGGAGGTACAAGCTTTTTTGAGACAAGAGAGGTAAAAGCGATACTTGATATGTTTACCCTTTTGATAAATCCAAGAGATATTATGTCATTTATTCATATATTTGAGTATGCAAAAGGTGTTGGGGAGGTTTTTGCAAAGGATCTATTTGATGCACTCTACAAGGTTGGAGATGGAAGTGTTATTAGTGGTATCCTTGATCCAAAAGATAAAAAAAATCCATTTAAAAGAGGAGTGATAAATCGTCAGCTTGGTCTTTTTGATGAGATAATTGAAGAGGAAAATATCGCAAGATTTAAAAATAAAGGCTATGATGCAAAGTTTTTAAAAAATCCTATACTTAAAAATTCAAAAATCAATGATGACTTGTGTCTATATCTGCACTCCTTTTATATCTATGTAAATCAAAGCTATCATGAACAAAACCCGATGAAAATAATAGAAAACATATCAAAATCAAAACTATTTTCAATGATAACCGAACATCTAGCAATCCAAAGGGTAAAACAAAAAGATGGAACTATCGATGAAAATCAAAAAAAAGAAGCTATTGACAATATAAAAAGAAAAGCTTTTTTACTTCGTGATCTCTCTCGAAACTATAGTGATAAATATAGGTTTATCAATGCACTAACACTTGGTGGTGGCGAGATGAGTGAGGGCGAGGGGGTAAACCTTTTAAGTGTTCATGCAAGTAAAGGTTTAGAGTTTAGTGAAGTTTATATAGTTGATTTGATGGATGGAAGATTTCCAAATAGAAAACTTATGAGTAAAAATGGTGGTGATTTAGATGAAGAGAGAAGACTCTTTTATGTTGCGGTTACAAGAGCAAAAGAGAGGTTATATTTAAGTTATGCAAAGTATGATAGAGTTAAAAAGATTGATTATATTCACTCTCCATTTTTAGTTGAAGCTGGTTTAATCAAAGAGTAAATCAAAGACACTTTTTTCAGCTTTATCATCTAGATAAATACTAAAATTTTTCATTCTTTTTTTGATGATATAATTAGCTTTTTTAGGCATAATATCTAAAAGAATAAAGCTGATTTCTTT
>DQSO01000087.1 GCA_015663225.1 Campylobacterales bacterium | reverse complement strand
TTGAAGATATGACAGTTACTCATAACACAGCTTTTACACTAAATCTTGCTCAAAAAGCCCTAGATGATGGCAAAGGTGTAGCGATATTTTCACTAGAGATGCCGGCTGAAGAGTTGATGCTTAGAATGCTTAGCTCAAAGACTTCCATACCACTTCAAAGTCTGAAAGTTGGAGATTTAAACGATCAACAGTGGACAGATTTGACTCGTGCAACTGATGAGATGGCAACAAAAAAACTCTTTGTTGATGATGATGGTTTGTTAAATATCAACCAACTACGAAGCAAACTAAGAAAACTAAAATCTCAACATCCTGAAATCGCTATGGCAGTTATAGATTATCTACAACTTATGAGTGGAACTGGCGGTAAAGATAGACACCTTGAAATTAGTGATATAAGCAGGGGTCTGAAACTTTTAGCAAGAGAACTTAGTATCCCAATCATCGCACTTTCACAGCTAAATCGTGGAGTAGAAAGTCGACATGATAAAAGACCGATGCTTAGTGATATAAGGGAGTCTGGTTCTATTGAGCAAGATGCTGATGTTATCATGTTTGTATATCGTGATGATATTTATAGGGTACGAGAAGAAAAAGAAAAAGAAAAACGAGCAAAAGCCGAGGGCAAAGAGTATAAGAGTGACTTTTTTGAAAAGCCTGTAGAAGATGCAGAAATCATCATCGGAAAAAACAGAAGTGGACCTACGGGTATCGCAAATGTTGAGTTTCAAAAACACTTTACAAGATTTGTTGATAAAGGATTAGCAACAGCTGAAATAATCTACGAAAGTGCAGAGATAGATGCTAAAAACTCTTCGATAAATATACCTACACTTTAGATGACTAAAACTTTTGAGATAAATCTCTTCTCTTCTAAGAGGGATTTATCTCTATTTTTATTTATCTGCTTGTTAGTTCTTAGTTTCAATATCTTCCAAAAGCATCAAGTTTATACAGACTTAAAACAGTACAAATCTCAAAAAATCCAAGCAACCGTCATAAATCAATATCTAAAAACAAAAAACAATAAAACTTACACTGTTTTCAAACTAAGAAGCAGTGATGGTTATGAGTTTTATACAACTAGTTATAAAAAGCTAGAAGATTTAAATGGCTACCAAATCACCATAAAAATCCTAACAAAAAATATCGCTTTTATAGATCTCTTTAAAGGCTTTTACACCTACTCTTATGACATACAAATCTATGAAAAATCATCACTAAATCAAACACTAAGCAAGAAGATAACCTCTCAACATGAGGAGCAATTTACAAAAGAGTTATTCAATGCACTCTTTTTAGCAAAGCCAATCTCAAAAGATTTAAGAGCAAAAGTCTCAAACTACGGTATTTCTCACCTTATAGCTATAAGTGGTTTTCACTTGGGAGTTTTATTTGGAATATTTTACTTCATACTCTCATATCCATATACTTTTTTTCAAGATAGATACTTTCCATATCGAAATAAAAGATTTGATTTAAGCATCATAGTGATGGCAATCTTGTTTTTATATCTATATTTTTTAGGATTTATACCATCACTTGTACGATCATATGTGATAATGGTACTACTCTTTATACTCTATAATAGATTTGTTAAAATTTTATCTTTTGAAGTTCTGTTTGTAACTGTGATACTTATCATCAGTTTTATACCAAACTTTATATTTTCTATAGGATTTTGGTTTTCAGTATCTGGAGTTTTCTATATCTACTTATTTCTCATATACTTCAAACATCTAAAACCATGGAAGTTAGCGATATTTTTAAACCTCTGGGTATTTGTCATGATGATACCAATCGTGCATCTATTTTTTGACAAGATAACATGGTTACAACTACTTTCGCCACCACTCTCTATAGCTTTTATAGTCTTTTATCCACTAGAACTTTTTCTCCACATGATAGGATATGGCGGAGTGCTTGATAGTATAGTTTTAGCACTTTTGGAGCAAAATCCTATGATATATCATGTGGAAACTCCAATATGGTTTTTTCTCTTGTTTGTTATCGGGTCTTTGTATTTTGCTTGGAAATCTATTGCTAGAAGTAGGTAAAGTTTAATAACTTGTTTATTTGATTGGTGGAAGTGTGGGGAATCGAACCCCAGTCCAAAAACAGGTTAATCTCGGCGTCTACATGTTTAGTCAATTGTGTTCATCGTCATTTTAGCAAAGTACACCATCCAAAAACTTTGTTAAAACCAAGACATAATCTCGCTCTAAGGATTGTCAACTCTTAGAACACAGCTCTTTGTTGTGAGCCCTTGATAATCTAGCTAAAGAGCATTACTAGCCAAGAGCCTCCTAATTTGACTTACGCAGCTTTAGCGAAAGCAGGAGTATAATTTGTATTGTTTGCGTTTATAATTAACGAGATAGTTTTAGGTCTTTCAAAGACCACATGCAGCCAAAACCAACTCCATTCCTGTCGAAGCCAGGTCACTCCCAATAAAGTTTGATTAAGGGATTTAGTTTATCACATGTTGAGATAAAAGTCAAGTATCATGCCAAGTGGTTTGGAAGATTGTCCAATAGGTAGAGTCTGACTCATAAAATAACTTCTATCACTCTCATCTAAATACTCTATGATATTTTCTGTTAAGTTTTTATTTTCAAACAGATCACCACATAAAATCACATCTTGCTCATTTTCTTTTATAATTTGTATAAAAATATTAGAAATAGTATTTATCAAAGCTGAACCAAGATTTTCACAAGCAATAGTAGAATCAACCTCTATATCAATAACACCATCTTGTATTATGTAAGAAAAATGATCTTCTTTACATATTTCATAACTTGATTCACATATAAGCTGACTCTCTTTTTCATAAGTTTTTTTACTTATCTCATTTGACATGATAGCTATCTCATCGAAAAGTTCTGATATTGATTTTTTAAAGCTATATATCTCTTGAAAATTTTTATCATATATATACACTTTATCATTTTCTATGATTAGTGCTTTTTTATAGCTACTCTCAAATATATTTAAGATTGGTAGATAAGGTCTATTTTCATCCTTTATCATGTGAGAATTTTCCATATTGTAAAGCTTTAAAAATCTATCAATACTCTCACCACTTGGTGCTAAGATCATCTTATCTTCATAGCCAATAGCAAAGCTATCTCCACTTTTTGCTATAACTTTTTTATCCAATGTTTTAGGCAGAGTTGTGACTGTTGGAGCTAGTGCATAACCAGCTTTTAGAATTTGGTTTTTACCATAGACAACTTGCATAAATGAATCATCAATATCTCCAAGTTCAAAGTTTAACTCAGCTTGAAAATTTACCATCTTTTCATCAATATCTCTTATATTCACTTTTTGAAATATCAAGCTTATATTCAGAGTATGCAAAAGAAGAGTTTCAAATGCATTTTTAGGAAGTTTTACTTCATAAAAGTTATTGTATGAAACACTATTTAGTATTCTATATTTAACATTTTCAAGACGATGAATCTCTCTTTTTTTAACTCTTATAGTAGGTTTAACATCAGAAGTTAAAAGTAGCTCCTCTTTTTTACTTAGAGTTACAAATTTATTTGCTTGTAATGCAGTTTTAAAAAGTATAGGTAGTGCTTTTCTACTCTCTTTTGTAATCTCTCTTATCTTCTCTATAGTAGAACTTTTAGTTGCTACTCCTATGATGTAAAATCCATTAATATTTTTCAGCAGACCGACTTTACCAGCCTTTAGTAGTTTGATAATAGTCTTCATAGTTGTTGCATTTGATATATCTTTGCCATTTACAAATAGTTTAAGCAAGGAGTTATGAACATCACAACAGATTGATTCTGTTTTATATGATCTATGTTCAGGATTATAGTAGTTTTCATAACAAATTTCACACTCACTAAGTCCATCAAAAACAGTATTTTCTCTTTTAAATGGTAGTGAAGTTGTTATAGAATATCTCGGTTCACACTTTGCACAGGATGTCAAATAAAATTGATTTTTCAAGCACTCTGCTATACAATCTTTACATATTGTTCTATCTTTTATATCGTTATAATCTCTGTCTAATTCTCTTGATTTTTTAAGCTCTATTGAATTCATAATAGTTTTTTCAAAATTTTCAATAGATACTTTTTTAGATAGTTTTCTAATATAAATTCTCTCATATGAGTCTAAAAACTCTTTTTCTCCCTCAACAACTATTATCATCTCACTCAAAATAGTAGGGTTCTCTCTAATAGATATTTCAAGATTAAGCTTAGTCGCTAACTCTCTTGTAAAGGTATCAGCTTCAGCTGACCATGATTGTACATTGAAATTATATTTATATCTTAACATGTAGATAGTTTATCAGATATATTATAAAAACTTATAATATTTACCTTCGATTAATATTTTTTGCTAGAATCTTCAATACTTTCAATATAGGGGAAAATATGAAAAAGATATTAATAGTTATAGCAGTTGTTGTACTTGCACTTGGTGTATATGTAGGACTAAATTCACAAGACAAATATGATAGTTCAAAGTATGAGGTAACTCTTACTCCAAATCATGATGGTGTACGAGTAGGAGATAAGCTTTTTATAAAACTACCAGATCAGTTTGGTAAAACTCATACAACAAGTGGTGATACAAAGTTTGTTATTATCTCTTTTAGAAAAGATGATGGTCATGTGATAAGAAATTATCTAAAAAACAACAAACCTACACTTTTAAAAGAGCATAATGCTTTTTTCTTAGCTGACATCTCTAAAGTGCCAATAGTGATCAGAAATATGGTTATTATCAGTGATCTTCAAAAAAGTGAATTTCCAGTTCTGCTTATACATGATAAAGCAATATCAAAAAATCTAAATACAAATCATAAAGGTTCTATGGTAGTAAGTTTTGAAAATAACCTTGTAAAAACTGTTACTTATGTCAATAGTGACAAAGAACTAGATAAATTGTTTAAAAAGTAAGCACTCTCGTTTACTATTTGTTTGGAGATCTTTGATACAATCAACATAACCAAAACTTATATTGGTTATGTTGATTCCTTTTG
>DQSO01000124.1 GCA_015663225.1 Campylobacterales bacterium | reverse complement strand
GTTAGCTCGTCTAACTGACATATCAATATTGTATGATCTGCTTCCAGCATCATCTGTATAGCTTTTTAGTACTGCTTTTTTATTGCTTTTAGTTTTTAACTGGGTAACTATATGATCTATTAAAAGATTTAGCTCACTATTAAATCTAACCATCTCATTATCAAAATATTTTCCACCAATAGTATAAACTTCACTTGCCCCTAAAGCTTGATATGAAAAATTACTCTGCACTGCACTATTATCTATTTGCAAACCATCAACACCAATATTTTCCTCTTCTGCTCGTTGAATATTTATAGCATCTATTGCTTCATTTCTTTGAGTGATTACATCATTTAACTTCTCTTGCAGATCTAATCTTTCTGCGGTAAGAGAAGCAATTTTAACTTGATTATTAAGAAGGTATGCATAGTGATTTGCTAACTCTTTATCCGTTTGTACTCTTACTTTTGAGCTTATCTTAGTAGCTTTATAAATCTCTTGGGCTGCATACTCTTTTATCAGTATGTCATTTTTTGCTTTGTTGTATTTTGCTAATGCACTTTTAACTTGTGGTGTTGTAACTAGTTGAGTTGTTTTAGTGCTACTTGTACAACCTACAAAAAAAACTGAAACTAATGGTAATAGTATATATTTTTTCATCCTTCATCCCTCATAAGTGCTTCTATATCATCTAAAACGGTATCTTCACCACCTTCAAACTCATTTAGCTCTGCTTTAAATTTATTATTTTTTTCTCTTAACTCTCTCACCTTTGCTTCAAGTAAAATAACCTCAATATCAGAGTCAATTTTTTGCTTTAACATGTTTGCTTTTAGATCTCTTTTAGATGCTATCAATGAATCAAGTTCATCCATCTTAGCTCTAACTTGACCTATCTCTCCACTCATATAGATCTTAACTTTGGGATTATCAAACTTTTTTAGCAGGGTTCTATCATTGGTAACAGGTGATATATTAATTCCTTTAGAACTACAACCAGATACCAATATAACAATACCCAGTGTATAGAAAAATCTTAACATCTTAAATCCTTTTTGAGCGAGATTAAATATCCAAGGATTGTAGCATAAAGAGAGTAAATTATACAAATTTACTCTCTTTTAACATTTCAATAAAGAATTAATAAAACTTTTTGGTTAAATATGTATAATCTCAGTTCCAAAATACCAATCAGGAGGTCAATATGGCTTTAGATTCGGCGACGAAATCAGAAATCATAAAAAAACATGCAAGAGGTGAGAATGATACAGGTTCTCCAGAAGTTCAAATAGCAATAATAACAAATAGAATCGCTTACTTAACAGAACACTTAAAAATAAACAAGAAAGATCATAGCTCTCGTCTAGGTCTACTAAAACTTGTTGGTCAAAGAAAAAGACTTTTAAAATACTTAAAAGGTAAAGATTATGCTAGATACCTAGCAATCATTGCTGAATTAGGCATTAGAAAGTAATAACTCTACAAGTACAGTTTTAATAGTTTAAAACTATACTTAATTCACCATCCAATCTCCATAACTCTTCTGCTTTCCATATCTTTTTTACTTTAGATTTTATACTTTTATTTTGTAGTTCTCTTTTATCAGTTTTTTTCCTATGCTCAGGTACTTTAAAATCACCCTTTCCTGCATTGGAACTTGCCATTTTAAAATATTTTACGGCAGTTAGTTTATTTAATAAAACTGCATCTCCTTCAAAATATAAAAGACCGATATTATATGCACAAACTGGATCACCATTATCTGCTGCTTTAGATAGATATTTTACTGCTTTTGCCAATTTGCCTTTTTTTATATATTTCATTCCGATATATGCATAAGATGTTGTTAATTTATAATATTTTTTAGCAATTATTATCAAAACAATAATATCTACTACTATTAAAAAAGTTAAAATATCAAACTTCACGATAAAACTCCTCTTCACTTATCAATCTAATTTCTAACTTTTTTGCTTTTTCAAACTTACTACCAGCATTTTCACCATAAAGTAAAAAATCTGTTTTTTTACTTACTGTATTTGTAACTTTTGCACCTGAGTCTTCTAACAGACTTTTTACCTCATCTCTAGGACGAGATAAAGTACCAGTTATAACTACTGTTTTATTTGTAAAAATTGTATCTTTTATCTCTTTTGATATTGGTTTTAAAGGGTTAATTATCTCTTTTAGCTCATCAACTAACTCTTTATTTACTCTAAAAAATTCTAAAAATGACTCAGCCATCTCCTCACCAATACCATCAATAAGCAGAAGTTCCTCTTTTAATGCTTTATCAAAATCTAATCCTAACTTATCACATATCTTTGCACTTGCTACTTCACCAATATGCTCAATACCTAAAGAGTTTAGAAACTTATTACACTCACATCCCTTTGCATTTTTGATGGATTCTAATAGATTTTTAACTTTTTGCTCTTTAAATCCATCAAGATTAAGTAGGCTATCTTCTTCTAGTTTAAATATATCTAAGATATTTTCAATAAGAGAGTTTTTATAAAGTTGTTCTACTGTTTTCAGACCCAAACCATCTATATTTAAGCACTTTTTACTTGCAAAGTGTTTTATACTATTTAGAACTCGAGCTGGACATTTTAGATTTTGGCATTTTATCAAAAGTCCTTCATCTAAAAGTTCACTTTGACACTTGGGGCAGATTATAGGTCTTGGTATTTCTATCTCTGTATCATCTCGATGTGTTGTTAGAACCTTGGTAATCTTTGGTATAACATCTCCACTTCTTATGATGATAACACTATCCCCTATTCTAATATCTTTTCGTTTTATCTCATCATAGTTATGCAGTGTAGCCCTTTCTACTACTGCACCTTCAATATTTACAGGCTCTACCTCAGCAACTGGAGTCACTACACCAGTTCTTCCAACTTGAGGAGTTATAGCTAGTATTTTAGTTGATTTTTCTAGTGCTGGGAACTTATATGCTACCATCCATCGTGGGTATTTTTGAGTAAATCCAAGGCTATTTTGTTTTTTAATATCATCAATTTTGATAACCATACCATCCATCATAACAGGTATCTCATCTCTAGTTTTTATAACATCTTCATAAATAGTTTGTAAATCATCAATTGAGTTTGATTTTTTACTAAAGTGAGGAGCTAAAAAACCTAAAGAGTATATAAATTCCATCTTTTGTGATAGATTTTTCATATCAAGAGTGTTTTCACCAACTCCCCATGGGTAAAAAAACAGTCTTCTTTTAGCTGTTACTTTTGGGTCAAGCTGTCTTAGGCTTCCTGCTGCTGCATTTCTTGGATTTGTAAATGGTTGTTCGTCGTTATCTAATCTTTGGTTATTTATGGCTTGGAAATCATCTTTTTTTATGACTACTTCACCTCTTATCTCTATTTGCTCTTTATAGTCTATAGTAAGAGGTATAGAGTTCATAGTTTTTATATTGCTGGTAACATCTTCACCCTCTTTTCCATCTCCTCTAGTTATCGCTCGTATAAGAAGTCCATCTTTATAGAGTATATTCAAGCTTGCACCATCAAACTTTGGTTCACATATAAACTCTATATCCTCAAAGCTCTTTTGAACACGATCAATCCAAATAGTTAACTCTTCTTTATCAAATACATCTTCCATACTCCACATCTGTTTTATATGTTTTGCTTTTTTGAAACCCTCTTGGATTTTATCCCCTACTCTATTTGTTGGGGAAGATGAAAGTTTTAAAGTGGGATTTTGCTCTTCATATTTTTCTACATCACGGTAGAGCTTATCATAATCTTCATCTGTAACTTGTGGGTTATCTAAGACATAGTAACTGTAAGCATATTTATTAAGTAGTTTAACTTTTTGTTTATAATTCATAAAGATATGATACCAAATCATATCTTTACAATCACAGTCTTAAATCAGTTCTCTTATCAAGTTTTAAAACTGTAAAATCTCCTATAAATATTACTATATCATTTGATTTGGCTGTTACTTCTACAAACTTTTTTCCAAGTGAACTACTCATGGCTTTTGCTTCAAAAATCAACTCTTTTGACTCCAGTTCAACTTGTGATAAAAAATCAACATGTGAAGAGAGTACAAAACTATCAAGCTCATTAACTGCAGCAAGTGCTGCAAAATTTGCTACTTTAAATATATCTGCTTCAAATACTATATTTTTATTATCAGCTACATCTACTTTTTCTAAACTAAATTTTATTTTTACATAACCATGATGTATCTCTTGTATTTCATAACTATTTCTCTTTTGAACTGATGTTAAAACTTTAAGTAGTATATTTTCTTTTACTTCACTCATAAAAAACCTTTTTTATTAATTACCTACTATATCGGTAAAAAAAATATAAATTTAACTATAAAAAAAATTCTAGAGATGCCGATATATGGTTAATAAAATAATTAGTCAAGGAGAGAGACTGATGTATGCGACAGCAGAGCACGAAGTTAAACTAGATAAAGAGACTATTATAGTTTCACAAACAGATAAAAAAGGTCATATCATCTATGCTAATGATGATTTTTGCAAAATTACAGGGTATAGCAAAGATGAACTCATAGGAAAACCACACAATATAAATAGACACCCTGATATGCCTAAAGCTGCCTTTGAAGATTTATGGAAGACTATAAAGAGTGGGAAAATTTGGCAGGGGATTGTAAAAAATTTGGCAAAAGATGGCTCATACTATTGGGTAAATGCTAAAATTTATCCTTCTACTTCACCAAGTGGAGAGATACGATATGTTTCTGTTAGGATTAAGCCAACAGATAAAGAGATAGAAGATTCAGAAAAATTATATAAAACTTTAGATTAGGAAAAATTATGTTATCAATATTTAAAAATAGTAACCAAACAAATCAGGTAGATGATATACTTGCTTTATTAGACTCTGTAGAAATCTTTTTACAAAGAGGTAGTAACTCAATTGATTTTGATAAAGAAAAAGTTATGAGTTCAGAGTTACAAAAAATTTATAATAAGATTTCTCATATTGCCTTGCTTTTAGAAAATAAAACAACAAATGACTTGGGTGTAAATGGAGAGATGCTACTTTTGGTTGAAAAAATGGCTGATGGTTGCTTTAGTGATCGTATAAAACTAGTTACTGATGATCCATATTTAAACTATTTTGCAAAAAGTTTAAATATAGTCTCAGCTAAACTTCACACATCATTTAATGATATTTTAACTGTTTTACATGAATATAAAACTGGTAGTTATATAAAAGTTTTAAATGAAGAGAACTTTAGAGATGGTGAGCTAAAAGAATTTATAAGAGGCATAAATCAGTTAAAAAACTCATTTAGTGATATTTTGAGAGAC
>DQSO01000142.1 GCA_015663225.1 Campylobacterales bacterium | reverse complement strand
CTAACAACAGTTAAAAAAATTGCTGAATCAAAAATACCAGCTATAGAATATATAGAAGAACCAAAAGATTTGACTTTAATGGAGAAATTTTCTCAAAAATTAAGAGAGTTAAAAGAGTTACTTGAAGCAACTCTGCAAGATATAAAAGAGAATAACTCTATAAGTTCATATCTTTGGCTTTTACTGTTTTCTTTAGGATATGGAATACTTCATGCTATGGGTCCTAGACACCGCTGTATATCTTCTGTTTAAAAAGATAAAAGCTCACAAAGTTCATCATACTCATGAACATACAAGTTGTGGTTGTGGCTCGTGTAGTACAAAATCAACTGATATAGGAGTTATCCTTGGAGCTGGTCTTGTGCCGTGTCCTGGCACGGTTACTATATTTATATTTTGTCTAAGTTTGGATATGGTTTTTATTGGATTTTTATCTGCAGTATTTATGAGTATTGGGATGAGTATTATTATATTTATAGTAGCAATTTTAAGTATAAAAGCAAGAAAAGAGACTCACCAAAACGAGAAATTAATCAAGTTTTTTGAGTATGCAAGTCTTTTCTTTATACTTGGATTGGGATTGGTACTACTTATTTCATAGTAGCAACCAGATCCCCAAATCTTATCTTTTTATCATTTTCGCATGATAGTTCAATCATGTTTTTTTCAAAAAGTATCACAACTGTTGAACCCATCAAGAAGTATCCTAGTTCAAAACCTTTTGATAGATTCATATCGTCATATTCATAAACTTTTATCTCTTTAGAATCGGTGTTCGTTTCAATATCTGGTTCAAAACTTATTGCCATTTTTCCAACATTTAGAGCTCCTACAAGTATCATGTAGAAAAGTTTTCCATTGGCTTCACACTCTACTATCACTCTCTCATTTTTTACATATAACTCTGGCATTTTTTTAAGATATGTAAAGTTTACAGGATACAAAGCTCCAGGTACATGGATAACTTTTTTAATCTTACAATCAAGTGGCATGTGATAGCGATGATAATCTGTTGGAGATAGATAGAAATTTATATACTCTCCGCCATATATTTTCTTCTTGCTTTTATCATCTATAAACTGTGTTAAAAGATCATCTACACTGTACCAAAACCCTTTTAGCTGAAGTGACAAGTCCTCTTTTATCTTTCCACTTGTTGTGATAAAACTATCAGTTGGGGATATAACACTATCACTTGCACCATCTATCTCTCTTGTTTTTACAAAAGCTCTTGTAAAAAGTTTATTTAGTGTTTTGTAGTTGTGTGGAGGGCTAAACTCACTCATATCAAGTTTTAATAGTTTTACATATGAACGGTTTATGAAGTTCTGAATAGGAGTTGGAAACTCTGCTGTCGCGAACTTGCCAAAGGCTCTTGAAATGATATTTGTATAACTAGCTTTTAAGAGTTGCATATTAGTTTTCCTTTAGGTGTTTTAGGGCTTTTTGCATAAGCTCTATATGATAGTTCTCTTGAAAATTTATAAAGTTAAAAAAGTTACTCAACTCCTCATTTTCTACAGCTTGGGATAGTTTTAGACACTCTATCTTTGCCATCTCTTCTTCTTTGATACCATCAACTAAAAACTTTGATAGATCATCAAACTGATATATATCTTGCATGATAACTCTTGGCATATATAAAATACCCATCTTTGATAGCATTCTTGCAAAACTTTTTAAATGAAAAAATGATTCATAAGTAAGATCTATAAATATATTTGACAAGACTTTAGAGTCTGTAAAAAAGTTTACATAGGTATAAGTCATGATAAGTTCATACTCTTTATATGTCTCTTCTAGTAGAAATATCGTAAGCGCATTTGTACTTGTTTTATCAAGGTCATAATCCTCTAATACTCTATTTTTATCATAAGCTGTTATAGGCTTATCTTGAAAATTTGAGTCTAAAATATACTCTATCTTTTGTATAAAATACTCTTCATCAGTAGTGAATCGTTTGAACATAACATCATCACTATCTGCATAGTTTGACTTCATATCTTCAACTTGAGTTTTTAGTTTTAATAATAACTCCTTTGAAGTATCAGCTATAAAATCAACTCCATCTCTATCGTAGTTAAACTCTATCTTTTCTTGTGCTAAATGAGTTCCTAACCAGTTTAGATGTCTATACTCTATCATCGCAAAGTCATATAATATCTCATATAATTTATCATCTTTTAAGCTAAATGATCCAAAAATAAGAGCTAAAAATAGTTCATGTTTTCTTTTAAACAGAGTTTGCATCATCATCCTCCATATAACAGTTTGAACTAATCTCTAAAAAATGTTCTTTTTCATCCTCTCCTTCTCTTCTTGCTTCAAGATTTAGAGTTGATGCTAAAAATGCTTTTGCTACCATCTCTCCACAAGCTCGTTGTTCTATTGGAGCATTTACAAGATTTTTTATAAATTCTTCACTTACATCTTTTGCTTCATCTATACTCTCATCTATAACCATATCAGTAAAAATAGAGCCAGTTACTATTGTACTCATGCACCCTATCGCTTCAAATTTCAGATCTTTTATAATATCTTTATCATCAACACTGATATACATTTTTACAAGTTCATTGTTAAATGGATTGTTTCCAACACCTATCGCATCTGGATTTTCAATCTTGCCATAGTTTCGTGGGTTCATCATGTGATCTAAGTATTCATCTTTTAACTCTTCAATATTTGCCATATTTTATCCCCTAATATAAAAGGGAATTTTATCATATTTGAGATAACATATAAACATGAAACAAAAAATATACTATAAACATACTGATATGGGAGGT
>DQSO01000151.1 GCA_015663225.1 Campylobacterales bacterium | reverse complement strand
TTGATATACCACTATTTGATAACTTTTTAAACTTTTCTGTAAGTGAAAACTTATACTATAGTAAAATAAATTATTCTAAAAGGGCAGGTAGTAGTATTGATGATGCTAGTTATTTTAGTAACTATCATAAAATATCACTTACAAGTGATTTGACAAAACCTTATAAAAACTATCTACATAACTTACAACTTGAATCTACTTTGATAGTTCCATCTTTTGAAGATAAAGAGGGATATTTTGCTGATTTTATACATACTAGTATTGAAAAAAAGAGTTTGAAACTAGGAGTAAATCAATATTTTTATGACTATGATGGTTATAATTTTCTTTCACTTAGAAGTAGTCAAAATATATACTTAAAAAAAGAAGATAAAAAGTATAGTGATTTTCTAAATGAGATAGTATATAAATATTCAAAAAACTTAACTATAAGTGAAAATATCAGCTATTCTCACCAAGAAAATGAGATAAATAAGATACAAACTTCTATCAATTACAATGATGAGATGTATGCTCTAAATCTATATCATACATATAAAAATGATGAATATAGTAGTAAAATAAACTATCTAACTACAAATTTTAGTGCTAATATTGGTGATGGTTACAAAGTTGATGGGGCTTTAAACTATGATATTGATAAATCTCTAACTAGAAACTGGAGCTTGGGACTCTTTAGAGATAAAAAGTGTTGGGATTATAAGATAACATATAAAGAGAGTTTGATACCTATATATACAACTTCAGGAAGTAAATCATATAAAAACCAAGGATTGTATTTTTTGGTAAATTTTGCTAATATAGGCGGTGTTGCATATGATTATTCAAGAGATAGTATAAGTGAAAGTGGCGATATAATAGGAACTGGAGATATTAGTGAATAAAGAGGCAAGAGTAGGTTTGTTTGTACTTGTAGGATTTATACTACTATTTGGACTCTCAACTCAAGTAGGTAGTTTTAAAAATCTTACAAAAGAGGGTTATAGAGTTAGTGCATTTATAAAAAATGCATCTGGACTTGAAAAAAATGCTAAAGTCAAGGCAAATGGCTTAGATGTTGGTTATATAGAAGATTTTAAAATTTCTGGTGGGATGATTAAGACTAGTTTTTTTATCTATGATGGTGTTAGAATTCCTGATGATTCGACATTAAGGGCTGAACAAGGCTCTATGCTTGGTGGTAAGTTTATAAATATTACTTTAGGAAATAGCACCTCTTATGTAAAAGAGCATGGTGTGATAAAATCTGCTGCTGGTCTTGCTGGTTTTGGTGATGCTAGTGATTCTATCAAAAAAGCAGCTGATGAATTTAGCCTTTTTATGACTGATATTCGTGAAGTTTTTGATGAAGATGCTAAAAAAAGTCTTAAAAATACGATTGCAAATATTGAAGTTATAACTAAAGAGTTAAGAGATGTTTCAACAAGTGGTAAAATTGCAAGTATTTTAAATAATATGGATATTTTTATGAAAGATTTAAGAGTAATAAGTGCTGATTTAAAAACAAAAGTACCTAGCCTAAGTGAAAAATTTGCAAGAATTGCAGATCAGATAGATAGCATACTTTCTCAAAACAAAGCAGCTCTAAACTTGGCTTTAAAAAATGCAGGTAACTTTTTTGGTGAGGGTGAAAATGCAATCAAAAAAATAGATAAAATGCTTGCAACTGTTGATAAAGTTAAACTGGAACTTGGCATGAGAAGTGAATATCAAAGTAGTGATGGATATAACAAAGGTTATTTAGATTTAGATTATATACCAAGTGATACAAAAAGGTATAAGTTTAGTATAGTTGGTATGGATGATTATTCTCAGTTTGATAGTAGTGGTAGTGTGATAAAACCTAAAAAACATGATAGTTCAAATGTATTAATTTCAGCACAAATAGCTAAAAGATTTGGTGATTTAACTCTTCGAACTGGATTGATTGAGAGTAGTGTTGGAGTTGGAGCAGATTATCATCTGTTTGATGATAGCTTTAAACTTAGTACAGAAGTATTTGATTTTAATGCTCAAAATGATGTTAGAGGTTTAAGGGCTCATGCTAAGATTAGTGCTAGGTATTCATTTTTAAAACATATTGATATATATGGTGGATATGATAACTTTTTAAATAAAGAGAGTGATAATACTTTTATCGGAGTTGGACTGCACTTTTTTGATAATGATTTAAAAACTCTTATTATGAGTCAAAGTTTAAGTAGTATGGCTAAGTAGTGGGATATAAAATAGAGTGTGAATATGAGTATCTTTTCAAAAATAGAGAAGAGGCATATAATGAACTTTTTGAATTAATACCAAAAGATATTGATTTTAACAAAAGTTGGGAGATTATAACAACTTCTATAAATAATATTCCGCAAGTTAAAGATATAGCTTCTAAGTTAAACCTTCAATATGAACCTTTTTTTATTCAAGAGATTTATGCACCAAATAATAGTGAGTGTAGTATTGGTGCTATTAGTGAGTCAGAGGATATTGTGATTCATCAGAGGCTATGTAGTAGTTTTAGTATCGATGAAGATTTTGTCTACAAAAGAGCAAAAGAACTATATAGTAAAAGTTTACAACTTCAACTACTTGCTTTTAAAAATGGTAGTCCTATATCAAATATTGAAGATAAAAATATTATGATTTTTAGTGATGGATGTGAGAGTGGATTAAATATCATGTGTACTATAAAGTCATTATTAAAACTAAAAGTGAAAAAGATTTACCTCTTCGTTCCTCTTATTAGCGATGATTTATATCAAAGTTTAGATATGATAGTTGATAAAATTTTTACCAATCATAGTTTAAAAGATTTTATAGATATAGAGTATTATTTTGAAGATTTTAGTGATGTTGATATTGAATATTTAAGATATATATTTACAAACAAGAGCAATTAAGGAGATAAACACATGAGTAGTGTAGTTGAGATAAAATTTGGAAATAAAACAGAGATTTATGAGTTAGATAAAGTTGCTCGTCAAGCAGCAGGTGCAGTATTGCTAAGAGAGAAAGATGCTGTGATACTGGCTACTGTTTCAAGAGATGATAAGATGGTAGATGAGGATTTTTTACCTCTTACAGTTAACTATATAGAGAAAAATTATGCAGGTGCTAAGTTTCCTGCTGGATTTATCAAAAGAGAGACAAAACCAAGTGATTTTGAGACACTAACTTCAAGAATAATTGATAGAAGTTTAAGACCACTTTTTAAAAAAGGGTATGCATATCCTACACATATAGTAATATTTGTTTTAAGTAGTGATAAAGAGGTTGATTTGCAAGTAATGGCACTAAATGCAGCTTCTGCAGCACTTTATGTAAGTGATATTCCAGTTGAGAAAAATGTTTGTGGTGTAAGAATTGGTAAAAAAGATGGTGAATTTATCATAAATCCTACAAATAGTGAGTTAGCAGATAGTGAGTTGGATTTGTATATCGCTGGAACTCAAGATGAACTTCTTATGATAGAGATGAGAGCACTTGCAAGTTGTGATAGTATGAATGAACTAAGCAATGAAGAGACTATACAAGCTTTCGATATAGCTAGTGCTTTTATAAAAGATGCTACGACTAAAGTGCAAGAAAAACTATCTCCATATAAAAAAGAACTTGCCAATTTAGAGTTAAAAGATGAGCTTGATTCTAAAGAGTTGTTAGATTTTATATCATCTAACTATGAGAGTGATGTTAAAGATGCAGTATCGGCTATGGCAAAAAGTGAAAGAGCATCTGAGTTAAATGTTATTGCAAAAAATATTTCACAAACTTCACAAGCTATAGAAAACTTTTGGTCACTGCCACTTATAGAGAAAGTTTTAGCTGATTATAAAAAAGGTATTGTACGAGATATGATTATAAATGATAGAGTTAGAGCTGATGGAAGAGGGCTTAAAGATGTAAGAGATATTTCTATTGAGACAAATATCCTGCCTTCTGCTCATAGTTCATGTCTATTTACTAGAGGACAGACTCAAGCACTTGTGACAGTTACTTTAGGTGGACCAAAAGATTCACAGATATATGAGAGAATAACATCTAAAGAGAATATGTATGAAAATTTTATGGTTCATTATAGTTTTCCAGGATTTTCAGTAGGAGAAGCATCACCACTTAGACCTCCAGGAAGAAGAGAGTTAGGACATAGTAACTTGGCAAAAAGAGCTTTAGCTCCTTCATTTGCTATAGATTCTTCATCTACTGTTAGAATTGCTTCAGATATTTTAGAATCAAATGGTTCTTCATCTATGGCTACTATTTGTGGTGGTTCACTGGCATTAAAAGCAGCTGATTTAGATGTTAAAAAGTTAGTTGCTGGTGTTGCTATGGGGCTGATTATCGAGGGTGATAAGTATGCAGTTTTAACTGATATTACGGGACTGGAAGATCATGATGGAGATATGGACTTTAAGATTGCTGGGACTATT
>DQSO01000100.1 GCA_015663225.1 Campylobacterales bacterium | reverse complement strand
TTAATCCCAACTAAAGAAGAAGAGAATTTTACCTCTCTTCTTCTTTAATCTTTTTAAGTGAATTTTGTATTGATACTGGTACAAAAAATAGAGATACCAAATAAGCAAACAGAGTTCCACCTATAAGAGCAACTCCCAATCCTCCAAATACTGCATCACTAGCAAGTAAGCTACTTGCAAATACAATTGCCAAAACTGTAAGTAAAATTGGTTTAGCTCTAGTTGCTGTTGCGAGTGCTATCGCTTTATTTGCATCATAATCATTCTCTCTTATTAGTTGTTTAGCAAAATCAACAATCAAAAGTGAGTTTCTAGAGTTTATACCTATAAGACCAATAAAACCAATCAAAGATGTAGCTGTTAGATAAAATGTATCAGGTGTTATTTGATCCATTACAAAGTGACCAATTATTACACCAATTAGTGATAAAAAACTAGCCAATACAATAGCACCAGCAAGTGCAAATCTTTTGTAATAAACTACCATAAGTAGATATATAAGTATTAAAGCGCCTATAAATGCACCACCAAGTTCTATAAAAGTATCAATAGTTACTCTTAGTTCTCCATCCCAAACAAGTTCAAATATTTCACCAGAGTTTTTATCTTTAAATTGAAGATTTAACATGTTAGTTGTAGTGACATCATATTCAGTATTAAAAGTATTTATCATTTGTGTTCTTGCATCTAAAAGTGGATATATTTGACTATCCATATCTGTTGTTGCAATAACATTTATCATCATTTTAAGATTTTTTGAGTTTATTGTGGGTGCTTGTTTTTCCTCAATTACTCTTATAAAATTACTAGCAGGTATCATCATACCCATCGGATTCATAAGTTTAAAGTTTTTAAGTTTGCCTAATATTACTTCTTTTGAGTCGTCATTTAAGATTCTTGACTCTCCTAATCTTAAGAAGATTGGTATTTGGTTTTCTGCATCTGCATCATTTATAACTCCTATTGAAGTTCCCTCAAATGCTACATAGAGCATTTTTTTGATTTGATCTAGTCCTATACCACTTTCTAAAATTTTGTTATTGTTTAAGACAAGAGAGAATCTTGATGTAGTTTCATCTGCTAATACATCTACATCTACTAAAGTTTTTTGCTCTTTTAGCAGATCTGCAACTTTATTGGCAAATGTTCGTCTTGATTCAAAGCTATCTCCTCCGTATATTTCTGCTACAACATCAGCAAGTGTTGGAGGACCAGCTGGTAGTTCTATAAACTTTATATTTGCACCATCATATGAGCATTTACCTTGGATTATCGGTCTAATTCTATGAATAAGATTATAACTCTGCTCAGCTCTTTCATCTGCTTTTTTTATGTTCACCATGATTTCTGCTTGGTGTTGTTCTGATTTTAAAGCACTTCCTTTAACCATACCTGCAAAATCCAATGGTAGACCTTCTCCTAAAAATATTGAAGTAGAGAGTACATCTTCTTCGCTCATTAGGTATGAGCTTATACAAGAAGTTACTTTACGAGTTTGAGTTACTGATGAACCCTTTGGCAGATCGACATATAGTGAAAATGAGTTACTATCTTTACCTGGTAGCATTTTAGCTTTAACAAGTTCTAGTGGTATCATGTAGATTGAACCAGCAAATAGCAATAGAGTGATAAGATATATAAAATATTTTTTAAATCTACTCTCTAAAATAGATAATATTATTCTTTCTAACATTTAGTGGTCCTTCTTTTTTAGAAATTTTGTTACATAGTAGGGTGTAAATATATATGATATAAATAGTGATATAAATAGCGATATAGGTACAAATACAGGAAGAGGGTGCATAAACTGCCCCATCATGCCACCTACAAAGAACATAGGAATAAATGTCATGATTATTGCAAGTGTTGCTACATTTGTTGGGTTTCCAATCTCATTTGTTGCTTCAATTGCAATTTGTTTAAGTGATTTATCTTTGCTACTTTCAGAGTGAAGATGTCTATGTATATTTTCTATAACAATAATAGCAGCATCAACAAGCAGACCAAGACTTAAAAGTAGAGCAAATAGTGTAATCCTATTTATCGTCTCTCCAATCATGAAACCGATAAATAGTGTTAGTGACAAAATCATAGGAACAGTTAGTGAAACTATGATAGCTTCTTTAAAACCAAGTGCAAAGATAAGTAAAACAGCAATAATCAATACTGAAATTACTAAGTGAAAAACAAGTTCATTAACTGCATGATTTGCCGTAAATCCATCATCTCTAGTTATTACAAAACCTATATTTTCTTTTGCTAAATCATCTTTAATGCTATCAAGGTATTTAGTTATCTTGTTATTTATAATAACAGTGTTTGCACCTTTGAGTTTTGATATAGTCATAGTAAGTTGTGGAATCTCTTTGCCCCCTAAGTTATTTAGTTTTGAGTTTAAAAGAGCTATCTTTTTATTTTGTATATCCTCTCCAAGTGTTACTTTTCCTAAATCTTTTATAAATACAGGTTTTCTATTATATGAGTCAACTATTGTATTTGCTATATCTTTTGCTGTCTTTGCATTATTTTGAATACCAATTACTACATAGTCATCACTAAAAGTATCAGCTTTTATCTCTGGCAGTTGATATGTTAGATTTGTTAAGGCTTTAGCAACTTGACCTAGTGTTATGCGATATTTTGCTAGTTTTGGACACTCAATTAGAACATTTATCTGCTCTTTTCTCTCACCTTTTAGATCAACTTGTGCAACATCATCAATCTTGTTTATCTTATGAGCTAACTTGTCAATTGTTTTATAAAGCTCTGTTTGAGATAGTGATTTATCTTTAGAGTAAAAGGCGATTGTAGCAACAGGAATATCAACATCAATGTCCATAGTTTTTATTATAGGTTGCATTGCATTTTTTGGAAGAAGATCCATGTTTTTCATGATTTGATCATAAAGTTTAAGATCAGAATCTGCTTTATCCTCTCCAATATAGTATTGTACTTGTATAATTCCAACTGAATCACGAGCTATACTAAAAATATTTTCAACACCTTTTATCTGTCTAATTTTTCCTTCAAGTGGTTCAATTATAACTTTTTGTATCTCATCAGCTTTTGCACCAGGGAGTGGTACAATAACGGCACCACCAGCAACTTTTATCTGTGGATTTTCTTCTCTTGGCATAAATTCTAAACTCAGGTACCCAAGAACTAAAATAGATAATGAGAGTATAAAAGTAAGTGGATGTTTTATAAATCCACTTGCAAGTTTTCCCGCAATATTATAGTTTTTTTCTTCATTTTGCATGATTAATTTCCTAATGAACTACCAGTTGATAGTTTTAATTTTGCTGATGCAATACTCTTATTGTATCTTGTCGTAATAACATCTGCTTGAGCTTTTAGCATCTTTTCTAACCCCATTAGAAGATACATCATATTTGCTCTAAATTGGAGATTGTTTTTATAAATCTTCTCTGTCTCGCTTAGTATGTTTTCTGCCATTTTCTTAGTTTTTATCTTCTCTTTTAAAATTTTTCTTTGCATTTTATATTCTAAAAGATTTTTCTTTACTTCGAGTTGTATCCCATCTTTCATATAGCTTTTATACTCTAAGGTTTTTGCATATGATATTTTAGCTTTAGCTTTTGCTATTTTTTTGAGATCACCATCAAAAAGATTGTGCTTTAATCCTACAGCTATAAGGTGATAATCTTTTTTAAATGATGGGTTAAATGTATTATCATTTGTTCCGTATTCGATGTGAGCCCCGATAGTTGGATACTCACCACTACTATCATAGGCTATTTTGGTTTTCATTGTTTGGACATTATACTCCATCCATTGGTAATCATCTCTATTAACTATTGCATCTTCTTGCATGATAGAGAGTTTTTTGCTATCTACTTTAAAGTTTTTAAAACCTCTTACATTTTTGATTGATTTATCATCTGTTAAAAATTGTAGGTAAGCTATGGCAAGATTGAACTGTGTTTTAGCCTCTTTAACTTTTGTATTAATAGTATATGCAGCCATCTTTGCTTGTTGGACATCTATCATTCTTGTTAGTCCATCGTCATACATACCTTGAGCAGTATCTTGGAATCTTTTAGCAATTTTTGTAGCTTTTTTTGTCATAGAGATAAACTTTTTAGCAGCAACAGCACCATTATATGCTTTTATAACTTCTAGTCCTATCTTCTTCTTATCATGTGAGAGCTTAGCTTGATGTGCTAGTAGTTGGAGCTCTGCCATTGTTTTTGCATTTTCAAGTTTGTATCCTGTAAAAAGAGGAACTTCATATACTACTTTTGTTTCAAAGTTTGTTCTTGCATCTGGATCATTTAGTTTTTTAGGTTGAGTTGCGAGTAGTTGCTGTGCATTACCTGGTAATCCACCCATTTGTCCTAGAAACTCATCAAATCCAAAGTCAGAAAAACTTGCTTCTCTTGAACTTAACTTCATGCCAAAAACATGACCAGCATTATTTGTGTTAGATATGTTTTCTATAAAATCTAAC
>DQSO01000113.1 GCA_015663225.1 Campylobacterales bacterium | reverse complement strand
TCAGCCATGCTTCCTAACTACAAACAAATAGCAAGAATATATCAAAAATATGAAGAGTACTTAGCCACAAATAATCTTGTAGATTTTGATGATTTGTTACTTTTACCATATAAAATATTAGATCAAAACCCTAAACTAAGTGATGAAACAAGTCAAAGATATAGATACATCATGGTAGATGAGTACCAAGATACAAATGATCTGCAATTTAGACTTTTAAAAAAACTAACTTCTACTCACAATAATATCTGTGTTGTTGGGGACGATGATCAAAGTATATATGGTTGGAGAGGTGCAAATATAAAAAATATCTTAGATTTTGATAAGGTTTATGACTCTGCCAAAGTTACTAAACTAACTAAAAATTATCGCTCAACTTCAAATATACTAAAAATGGCAAATGATTTGATAAGTTTCAATAGAAACAGAATGAATAAAAGACTAGAAGCAACGATAGATGCTGGTAAACCCGTACAAATCATAAGCTCATCTGATGAAAAAGAGGAGTCATATAAGATAACTACCATGATAAAAGAGCTTATAAGTGGTGGTGCAAATCCAAACAATATAGCAATCTTATTTCGTATAAATGCACTAAGTAGATCTGTAGAAGATGGTCTAAATCGTGCAGCAATACCATATAAAATAGTTGGAGGTGTGAAGTTTTACGAAAGAGCAGAGATAAAAGATATCATCTCATACCTAAGAGTTATAGAAAATCCACAAGATGATTTTTCTCTAAAAAGAGTTATAAATAGACCTAAAAGAGGTATAGGAAAATCAACCATTGATAAGTTATATGCATTTGCATATGGTAAAAACTGTTCAGTTTATAGTTATATAAAAGAGTATAATGATGAAGTAAAAGCTAACATAACTAAAAAAGCATACGAATCTCTGCTTGATTTTATGGAGTCTTTAGAAAACCTATCAAAAAAATCACAACTAACTATCATGACTTTAATAGATGATTTAGAAGATGAGTTTAAGATAAAAGAGTATTATTCATCACTTCCAGAGGGCTTAGATAAAGAGGCAAATATAGATGAGTTTTATGGACTTTTTCGTGATTTTGCTATAAATAATCCTGAGCTTGGCTTAGGAAATTTTCTAAATGATATAGCACTTCAAAGTGATCAAGATCAGATAGATGATCAAAATATATCTGTTATGAGTATTCATGCTAGTAAAGGTTTGGAGTTTGAGTATCTATTTGTTATGGGGCTTGAAGAGGGATTTTTTCCACTACTAGGTGATGGAACAGACCTTGAAGAGGAGCGACGGCTTGGTTATGTTGCTATCACAAGAGCTAAAAAAGAGCTTGTTATGAGTTATAGTGAAAGTAGATATTATAAAGGAAAACGATCACACCTTCTAAAGAGTAGATTTTTAAATGAGATAGGTTTAGGACATGGTGCTTTAAAACTTAAACAATCATCCAACTATAAAAAAGGTGATTTAGTAAAACACAAAATATTTGGAATTGGTCGAGTTGTAAATGTTGGTCGAGTTAAAAAAGAGTATAAATTAACTATAAATTTTGGTGGAAACACAAAAGAGATTATCTCAAGCTTTGTATCTAAAATATGAATAGACTCTTTGTTGCATATAAGCCGATAAACAGAAGTTCTAACTACTTTTTAACAGCTCTTAAAATAAAGTACAATGTTAAAAAAGCTGGTTTCTCAGGAACTTTGGATCCATTTGCTTGTGGAGTTTTGATAGTAGCCTTTGGACAATTTTCTAAACTATTTAGATTTTTAAAAAAAGCACCTAAATCATACCGTGCCACACTTTGGCTTGGAGCTCATAGTAGTTCACTTGATATTGAAAGAGTTAGCCAAATAGATAAAGTAAAAGAGTTTTCTATAGAAAAAATTGAAGAAGTTTTAAACTCATTAAAAGGTGAATTAACCTATCTACCTCCAAAATTTAGTGCTAAAAATATAGATGGCAGAAGAGCTTATGAGTTAGCTAGAGAGAGTGTAGAGTTTGAGCTAAAGAGTGTAACTAGTCAAATAACTAATATAAAATTTATAAATTATTGCCATCCATTTTTAACTTTTGAAATCACTATCAGCGAGGGTGGATATATAAGAAGTATGGGTGAAATTATCGCCAAAAGATTGGGAGTTACTGGTGCTTTAAGCTCACTAGAAAGACTACATGAAGGGGAGTTTATATATGAGGATGAAAAGCCACTCTCTCCCATAAAATACCTAAATGTAGATGAGAACTTTTACACTAAAGACAAAGAGGATATTCTTCTTGGAAGAAAACTAAAAGCAGAGGATTTTAAAAATAAAAATGAGGGTGAATATTTTGTTTTATATGATAAAATACTAACTATTATAGAGATCAAGGATGATCGAGCACACTATCTTTTAAATGGAGTTAAATTATGTTAGTACTAAGTAGAAAGCTTAAAGAAGAGATATATCTAGGAAATGATGTATCTATTAAAGTTGTAGAGATTACAAAAAATGGTATCAAACTTGGTATTGATGCACCCAAAGATATGATAATCCTTAGAGGTGAGCTTAAAAAAAGGATTGAAGATAGCAATAAAAAAGCTATAAATAATTCTGAACTAAAACAAGTTAAAGATTTGAGTCG
>DQSO01000078.1 GCA_015663225.1 Campylobacterales bacterium | reverse complement strand
CTATAAATATCTTACCCCTCTACTCTACTGCACCAAAAGCACTGAAAAAGTTTTTTCCAAAACTGGAAATAGAGGCTACAAGTATTCGAGTACCAATTGCCCACTCAACATATTATGATATTACTTTAAATATAGAGAGTAAAATAGATAACTTTGAAGATATAATAAAAAACAATTTTGAGTATACATATGAAAAAAAAGTAAGCAGTGATTTTATACTATCCCCCTATCCTATTACTATTGATATGAATTTTAGTTCATCGCATGATAAGATAGTAAAAATATCTGGATGGCAAGATAATGAGTATGGATATGCTTATCAACTAATAAAACTGATAAAGGTAATAAGTGAATAGATTAGAAAGATGTATAAAACTACTAAAAGGGCAAAATATTTTTTTAACTGGTGGTGCTGGTACTGGAAAGAGTTTTTTAACAAAACAGATAGTGACCAAATACATAACAGCTAAGAAAAATATAGTAGTTTTAGGAAGTACAGGAATAAGTGCAGTAAATATAAATGGACAGACTATCCATAGTTTTTTTATATTTAACATCAGTTCAAACTTTGATGAGCTAGAAGTAAGTGATAGATATAACAAAAGCAGGATAAAAGATTTAAATAAAATCATATCTAAGCTTGATTTGCTTGTTATAGATGAGATAAGTATGGTTAGCTCAAACATGATGGATATGATAGTATATCGTCTGCGAAATGGTGGCTTTAAAGGGAGAATACTCGTTGTAGGTGATTTTTTCCAACTACCACCAATCGTAAAGAAAAATAGTTCAAATTTACTATTTGATGAAGCACTATATGCATTTGAAAGTAGTGGTTGGGATTATCTTAATTTTTTAAATATAAACTTAACACAGATAAAGCGAACTAGTGATAAAGAGTTTATGGAGATACTCTCTAAAGTTAGAATTGGAGAGGTTGATAATAAGGTATTATCTTATCTAACAAGATTAAAAGATCAAGTTATTAAGGCTAATGAACCAACTATTCTTTATGGAAGAAATGCAGAAGCTACAAGATTAAACAGACAAAAACTTCAAGCTCTTCCGCAAAAAGAGTTTGTAATAGAGAGTCAAAAAACTAAAAGAGATAGTAAGTTAAGTGATAAAAGGGTTGCAAGCTGGATAAACTCACTTCCAGTTGAAGATAGCCTACTTCTAAAAGAGGGAGCAAAAGTTATCTTTACAACCAATAAATGGGGAAGTTATCACAATGGTCAAAGAGCTATTATAGAGCATATAGAAGATGATCATATAGTTGTATCATCTCTAAAAACTGGTAAACTTATGAAAGTTGATAGATTTGAATTTGATCTAAATAAAACAGTTGTTGATAAAGACAATGAGGTGAAAAATGAGTCTCAATACTCACTAAAGCAGTTTCCTCTTCGACTATGTTATGCTATAACCATACATAAATCACAAGGCATGAGTATAGATGAACTTATATGTAATGTTGAAAATATTTTTGCTACAAGTCAGTTTTATGTAGCACTATCTCGAGCGACCAATCCAAAAAGTTTAAAAATCGAGTTTAATAGAGATTATTTTGATAAATACTTACAAAGAGTTATACAAGTAAGTGACACCGTTAAAAAATTTTATAAAATAGAGAAATTTGAGGAGATAGAGTAAAAAGTAAGACAACTAACCCTTCTGGTTAGTCATCTTGTCTATTTAAAAAGGAGTATTAAATGAACTTCGTCTACTTTGAAAGTATATTAAATAAAAGTAAATAAATAGTAAACCTAAAAAAAATTTAAGAATATTAGAGTTGAATTATTCCAGAGCCTATGATATGGTTATCAATATAAAAAGCAGCAACTTGAGAAGGTGCAATACCAGCAAGGGATAAATCAAGTTTTACAACTATCCCATCACCATCTTTTAAAATCTTACACAACACTTTAGGACTTCTATATCTTATCTTTACAGCACACTCTAACTCTTTGTCCATATCTATAAAAAGATTCAAATCTCTTACTTTAAAACTATCTTTATAGAGTTTATCTTTAGTCCCTACTGTTATTTGATTGTTTTTAGCATCTATATGAGTTACATAGTGAGGTTCATGTGCCACATCTACTCTAAAGCCCTTTCTTTGACCTATAGTATATCTCATATAGCCAAAATGTTTTCCAATAGGGTTTTTGTCACAATCAACTACAACACCCTCTTTTTTAACCTCATAGTAATCTTTTAGTATATCAAGATAGCTACCTGGTACAAAACATATCTCACTACTCTCTTTTTGTTTTGCAATACTTTGCAAAATATCTATAGAGTTTGCAATCTCTCTAACTTCACTTTTGAGCATATTACCAAGTGGAAAGATAACACTTTTTAGAGCTTCTATTTTTATATTTGAGAGAAAATAACTTTGATCTTTACTCTCATCTTTTGCCTCACTGATAAATCCATCTTCAACTTTTACATAGTGTCCCGTTGCAAGGGTATCAAAGCCCATCTTCTTTGTAAACTCTATAAGTTTTCCTAGTTTAATATTTCGATTGCATACGATACAAGGATTTGGGGTTTCTCCTATCTCATAAGTTTTTACAAATGGATCAAATACCCACTCTTTAAACTCTTTTTGAATATCAAGTATATGATAATTTATACCAAGATACTTAGATACTTTTTTTATATTTTT
>DQSO01000030.1 GCA_015663225.1 Campylobacterales bacterium | reverse complement strand
CAAGTAGGCTTTCTGTTCCATTTGGAAGTGTAAAGTCGATGATTACATCACTATTTTGTAAAAGAGTTACAATGTCATTTGTTACTAGCATATCTTTATCCACTGTAAAGTTAAACTCTTCTATAGCATGTAAAGTTTTTATCTCTAATTCAGTATCGTTTTTTATATTTTTTATTAATAACTCACCAACTCTTCCAGTTGAGCCATGTATTCCTGTTTTTATCATTTTTATCCCTCTTTTAGTGTAAACTTGAAATTACTTGAAGTGCTGCAGTAGCGCCATCACTTGCTGCACATACAACTTGTCTAGGAGCTTCACTTCTCATATCCCCTGCACAATATAGACCTTTTATATTTGTTTTCATATTTAAATCAACGATAATTTCACCTAGAGTATTAACTTTACAGAGAAATGAATCATCATCTTGTTTTAATACTTCATTATTAATATCCATACCTATAAATACAAAAATACCAGGTAGTTTTATCTCTTTTATATTATCATTTTTATCTTGATATTTGATTGCATTGACACCCATATTATCGCCAAGTATCTCTGTTACTTTAGCCTCTAATATAAGTTCTATTTTACTATTTTGTTTTATTTTTTCCACAGTAGAAGGTGCTGCACGAAATTTATCTCTTCTATGTATAAGATAAACTTTTGAACAAATATCAGTTAGATATAGTGCTTCTTCTAGTGCTGTATCTCCACCACCTATAATAGCAACTTCTTTATCTTTATAAAAAAAGCCATCACAAGTTGCACAATTACTTACACCACGACCGTAGAATTCATCTTCACCTTTTATTCCAGCTCTTTTTGGAGTGCTTCCTGTACAAACAACTACATTTTTGCTTTTAATCTCTTCATTGTGAAATTTTAGTATAAAATAGTCATCTTTTTTGATTATTTGTTGAACTTCTTTCATCTCATGTTTTAATCCAAATCTAAAACATTGATTATTCCAAGGCTCCATAAACTCCATACCACTTTGTACTTTCTCTATACCTGGGTAATTTTCTATTTCACTGCTACTAGCTATTGCTCCACCAGGTAGTCCTTTTTCAAAAAGAGTTACATTTTTGATTCCACCACGAGATGCATATAGTCCACAACTTAAACCTGCTGGACCACCACCAATTATTGCTAAATCTAGCATATTTTCTCCCTACTTTAAAATTGTTATTTTAGAATCTTGTTTATAAACCCCATCTTTAAACTTGATTATTGAAAATACAGAAGGAACACTATAGATATTAAACTTTTGAACTACTTGTAAAAGTGTGTTCATTCCCGCTGTTATATGGATAATACTATCTTCTTGATTAAATCTTTTCTGATATAAATCAATAGCTAATATTTTTTTTTCATTTTTAAAGTTTTTAGCTAGTTTAGTAGCATTTGTTTTGTTTGAACTGTAGATTAAAACTATATATTTCTCTCTATCTGGGTGAAATAAGCTCTCTTTTTGATAAAAAACTGTTTTGTTGAAGTCAAAAAACTTATATCTTGAAAATTCATAGTTGTAGTAGAAAAAAGCACCAGCGACCATAGCAGCCCCAAAAAATGATGCAAATACATAGTTAAGGGAGAAAAGACTTCTCCCTTTTTTATGTCGCATAAACTATTATAAAAATGAGTCTATTTTATCAGCTAGTGCTTGTTTACTCGCTGCACCAACCATTTGATCTACAACTTCACCATTTTTAAATATAAGAAGTGTAGGAATTGATCTAATACCAAATTTGATAGCAATATCTTGCTCTTCATCAGTATTTACCTTTGCGATAGTAGCTTTACCATCAAAATCTTCTGCTAGCTCTTCAATAACAGGAGCTATCATTCTACAAGGACCACACCAAGGTGCCCAAAAATCTACTAGTGTTACACCTTCAGCGATAGTAGCATCAAAATTTCCATTATTTAACTCAACATATTTTCCCATAATATTCTCCTATAATTATATTTAACTAATATTATAACTATTAATTAAGATAAAATTATACAATATTAATCTTAGTTTAATGTTAAGGATTAACTTGAAAATATAATAATAAACAATCTTATGATTGAAACTTTTTAGATAAAATTAGCTTAATTTAAATAAAGGATTTTGTAATGGGTTTATTTTTTTCATTGATTCCGTTAAATATTTTTCCTATAGCTATTATATTTTTAAAAGTAGAAGGTTATTTTTCTTTAGAAGGGATTATGACTAATACAGAGTTTGCTGTTATTATGGCTGGGGTTTTGATGATGACACTCTCTATAGAGATAGTTAAATCATCTATGTTCGCACCAAAAGGGGCAAGTGCATGGGTTGACTTTATAATGAGTTTCCTCTTTTTTATGCTGATTGTTGTTTATGTATTTTACATGATATTTAAGTTAAATGAAAAACCACCACTGATATATTTTTTAGCATTAGAAGCTCAGTTTTTAGATATTTTAGTAGGTTTTTATATAACTATTTCAAATGCAAGAAGAGATTTTAATACAGGAAGCTAGTGAAAAAAGCTACTAAGAAAGAGATTGCATTTATAAAAGAAAATTTTATTGAGCGGTATAGGGGTGCTGAAACTGAGTTAATTTATAAAAATTTATATGAACTTTTAGTTTCAGTTATGCTCTCAGCTCAATGTACAGATAAAAGAGTAAATATCATAACACCCTCTTTATTTAAAAAATATCCTTCAACTAAAGAGTTGTTATTGGCAGATTTGGATGAGTTGAAAACCTATATCAATACTTGCTCATTTTTTAACAATAAAGCAAAAAATTTGATTAAAATGGCACAAGTTATTGAGAGTGAGTTTGATGGAGATATACCATTAGATGAAAAAAAGTTGATAAAACTTGCTGGGGTTGGTAAAAAAACTGCAAATGTTGTGATGATAGAGTATACTCAGAAAAATCTTATGGCAGTTGATACCCATGTTTTTAGAGTTTCCCATAGATTGGGGCTGAGTTATGAAAATACACCTTTAAAAGTAGAGTTAGAACTTACCAAAAAGTTTAAAGATGATTTATATATACTTCACCAAGCAATGGTTTTATTTGGTAGATATATCTGCACAGCTAAAAAACCAAAATGCCAAGAGTGTTTTTTGAGTGACATTTGTAAAATAAAGTAAATTATTTACAATATTTGTCGATTTATACTAAAATATTAATTATAAGGAAAACTCTATGGGACTATTTGGAACTGATGGTGTTAGAGGAAAAGCTGGAGAGAAAATAACAGCTATGCTTGCAATGCGACTTGCAATGGCTGCTGGGATTTACTTTAGAAAAAATGCTATTACAAATAAAATATTATTAGGTAAAGATACAAGAAGAAGTGGTTACATGATAGAAAATGCTATCGTATCTGGTCTTACAGCAGTTGGATTTAATGTCCGACAGATTGGTCCTATGCCAACTCCTGCAATAGCTTTTTTGACTGAAGATTTAAGATGTGATGGTGGTATTATGATAAGTGCTAGTCACAACTCTTTTGAAGATAATGGAATAAAGTTTTTTGATAAAAGAGGAAATAAGTTAAATATAGATATTGAAAAAGAGATAGAAGCTATATATTATGATGAAAAACTACTCTATGTAAGCCAATCTACTGGATTAGAAGTAGGAACTTCAAAAAGAATTGATGATGTAATAGGTAGATATATAGTAAATATAAAAAATTCATTTCCTAAAACTTTGACCCTGCACGGCTTAAGAGTTGTACTAGATACTGCAAATGGAGCTGCATATAAAGTTGCACCTACAGTTTTTAGTGAACTTGGTGCTGAAACTATCGTTTTAAATAATACTCCAAATGGTAGTAATATAAACAATGATTGTGGAGCAATGCATCCTGAGAGATTATCGTTAGAAGTAAGGCGGCTTCGTGCAGATATTGGTTTTGCTTTTGATGGAGATGCTGATAGGCTAGTTGTTGTAGATGAAAAGGGTCAAATTATTGATGGAGATAAAATTTTAGCAGTTTTAGCAAAGCATCTTAAAGATGAAGGCAGATTGGCGAACTCTGGTATCTCTGCAACTGTAATGAGTAATCAAGCATTAGAAGATTATTTGAAAAATGAAAATATAGAACTTTTTAGATCAGATGTTGGTGATAAGCATGTATTAGAAGTTATGCAAAAAGAGGGATTGAGTTTTGGTGGAGAGCAAAGTGGACATATTATACTAAGTGATTTTGCTAAAACTGGAGATGGATTGGCAGCATCACTTCAGGTAGTAGCATGTTTACTGAAAAAAAATAAAAAAGCGAGTAAAATACTAAATCCATTTGAACTTTATCCTCAAACTTTGAAAAATATAAAGATAATTAAAAAGATACCACTTGATGAGATAGAAGGTTACGAATCATTAGTTCAAGAGTTAAAAGGTGCAGGATTAAGACCTCTTATAAGATACTCAGGTACTGAAAATCTTTTAAGAATACTTCTTGAGGGTAGAGATAAAGCACTGGTAAAAAGAAAAATAGCTGAAGTAGTAGAGTTTTTTAATGATAGGCTTAAATGACAAATATCAGTAAATTTTTTCTTATTTTTATAGGTGTATTTATAGTAGATCAGTTTATAAAATATCTTTTTGTCAATGGTTTTGGAGTTGAGGGAGAGTGTATCTCTTTAGTTTTAGCATATAATAATGGAGTTGCATTTTCAATACTTTCATCTTTAGGAGAGTATTTAAAGTATTTTCAACTTTTATTGATTTTTGCGATGATAGTAGTGGTGTTTATAAAAAAAGAGATTATAGAAACTTATGCAATAGGTGTAGCACTTATATTATCTGGAGGAATTAGTAATCTACTTGATAGATTTCTACATGATAAGGGTGTAGTTGACTATATTTACTGGCATTGCGGTTTTGATTTTGCTATATTTAATTTTGCAGATATGATGATAAATCTGGGTGCTGCAATAATACTAATACAGAGTTTTACCTCTAAAAAGAAATAGTTTAAAAAAAATCCTCTTTTGTCGATTTAGAGATATATCGAATAAAGAGGATTTATATGAAAATTTTGTTAGTCATGATATTTGTATTTATTTCCTCTGTATATTCCCAGACAAAAGAGTTTAAGCAAGAGTTAAAACTTGGTGTTGCTTATTATAAAACTCATAAATATGAACAAGCTTTGATAATATTTGATAGGTTATTAATCAATAATCCAAATAGTAAAAGAGTTAGACTTGAATATGCACGAACATTGTATGCTTTAAAGATGTATAAAGAGTCAAAAAAAGAGTTTTTATATGTTTTAAATAAAAATCCACCAGATATAGTTAAAAAAAATATAAAATATTTTATAAAAAAAATTGATAAAAAAAGAAAAACAAACTTTTTTCAGGGAAGAATCTCCATTGGTGTGACAAATGATAGCAATATTGCAAATAAAACATTTATAGATACAACTCAGTATGGAAATTTTTTACTTACAAATGATATAAATGAGCGAAAAGATAGATATACAACCATCTCAGTATCATTAACTCATATAAAAAAGTTAGAAAATTCAAGATGGATAAGTTCAT
>DQSO01000045.1 GCA_015663225.1 Campylobacterales bacterium | reverse complement strand
TCTTCGTCAAATATCTCTTCTATTGCTGAATGAAATATAAACTCTACACCCTCTTCAACAGCTTCATGATACTCTTCCCAACCAGTATTTCTAATAATAGTTTTTTCATCTCTTCGATATAGCATGATAACTCGAGAAGCCCCTGCTCTTATAGAACATCTAACAACATCCATAGAAGTAAAACCACCACCAACACAGACTACAGTTTTACCAGTCAAATCAACTTCTTCTGCCAAATTCCACTTAATATTTAGATTTACTTGATCAAGAAATTGTATTGCAGGCCAATAACCTTCCATATCTAGTCGTTCATTTACTGCTCTTACTTTTTTACTTATTCTTGTTCCACTAGCTAAAAGTATCGCATCATAAGTTGTTTCAAATTCGAGGAGCATCTTCGCAGTTACTTTTGTATTTACTTTAAATTCAACACCATTTAAAGCACCAATTGCATCAATATCTTTTTTATATCTATCCCAAGGCATTCTATACTCAGGTACTCCAACTGCAACTTCACCACCTAAAACTGGTAACTCTTCAAAAACATCACAAGCAATACCTTCAAGTGCAAGATAGTAAGCCCCTGTAAGTCCAGCAGGTCCAGCTCCAACAATAGCAACTTTTTTACCATTTAATGGTTTTTGTTCACTTGGATATAAAAAATCAAGTCCACGATCAGTCTCATAATCAGCACCTATTCGTTTAAGCTCCATAATTGAAACTGCTTCATCAAGGTTTGTTCTTCGACACTGATCTTCACATGGATGAGGACAAACTCTACCACAAGTATGAGCAAAAGGCATCGTCTGCTTTGTAGCTTGAAGACTTTTAGCAAAATTTAGATCCTTAACACCCTCAATATATGCAGGAATATCAACATGATCAGGACAAGCATCCATACATGGAGCAGTTACTTTTGCTATATAATTTATATCTTCATTATCATACTCTGGTGATTTTATTTTGTTTTCTATCAGATTATTTATATCATCACTAAAGTAGTTTAAAATATCAAGCAGTGGTTTTGGAACTGTTCTACCAATCTCACACTTACTAGTTTTCATCATAGTGTCTGAAATCTCTTTTAGGTGATCTACATCACTTTGATCACCCTTTCCACGAGCTATCTTATCAAACAAGTCATAGAGTATTCTTCCACCCCATCTACCAGGTGCACATCTACCACATGCTTCACTATACTCTTGATATTGAGCAGCATACATAGTTCCAGCTTTTACAATATCGAGGTTCTCATCAAATACGACAAGACCATTCCAACCAATAAATAGCTTAGAGTCTCTATCTCCGTCATAAGATGATGGAACTTTAAATGATGATTCACTCCACTCTTCAGCTGGCTTACCGCGGTTATCTATTAACTCGCCTTGCCAAGTTGAAAAAAGAACTTTACTCAAGCGGCTTTCCTCTTAACTACAAGTGACCAATCAACTTCGTTAAACTTTAAAGAGTTTAAAACATCATGCCCAGCTTCACTCATAATATCAAAGCTTTTTTGTATAGGAGAAAAATCTCCAATTTCAAATAGAAATATCACCACTTCATTTGGCTTAATCTCTTTATCTATTACTTCAATCATTCTCTCAAATAGTTTATCTTCTTTGTATTTTCTTAAATCATATCTTTGCATATCAGTCCCCTACCTATCAATCTCACCAAATACTATATTTAAGTTACCAATAATAGTAACAACATCAGCTATATAAGTACCTACTAGCATCTCTTGAAGTAGACTTGTATGCCAAAAACTTGGTGCTCTAACTTTCAATCTATGAGGATATGGTTCACCTTGAGAGTTTATATAAAAACCTAACTCTCCTTTTGGAGATTCAGTAACTGCATATACCTCACCAACTGGTGGTCTCATACCTTGAGTAACAAGTACAAAATGTTGCATAAGTGCAAAGTTATCAGTCATAAGTTGCTCTTTTGGTGCAGAAACATACTCAGGAACTTCAGCCATAAGTTTTGGCTCACTCTCTCTATACATAGGTATTAACTGTGTCATAATCTTTAATGACTCATACATCTCTGCCATGTAAAGTTTATATCTTCCATAACTATCATTTGTATCTGATACTGGAACTTTAAAATCTAACTCATCATACAACCCATAAGGCTCTTCTTTTCTTATATCCCAAGCAACACCAGCACCTCTAAGAACTATTCCACTAGCTCCCCAGCTAAGTGCATTTTCAGCAGTCATAATACCAACATGCTCAAGTCTCATTTTCCAGATTCTATTTTTAGTAAGAAGTCCTTCATAATCAGCTATATTTTTTGGCATCTGTGCGATAAAATCACTAAGACTTTCTAGCCAACCAGCAGGTAAATCTAGTGGTACTCCACCTATTCTTACTGCACTATGAGTTAGTCTTGCTCCACAATAATCTTCCATGAGATCCATTGCAAATTCTCTCTCTCTAAAACAGAAAAGAAATACACTCATAGCACCAACATCTAGTGCATGAGTAGCAAGCCAAAATAGATGTGAAATAATTCTGTTTAGCTCTAAAAGCATAGTTCTTATAACTTGAGCTCGTCTTGGGACTTGATCTTCAATACCTAGAAGTCTTTCAACTGCAAGAGCAAAACCATAGTTGTTTGATGTTGCAGCAATATAATCCATACGATCAGTTGTAGGAAGATATTCATTATATATCATATTTTCAGCCATTTTTTCCATACCACGATGAAGGTAACCAACATCTGGTGTAGATTTAACAACTTGCTCACCATCTAGCTCTAGTATCAGTCTTAACTGACCATGAGCTGAAGGATGTTGTGGACCAAAGTTGACAATCATAGTATTGTCATCTCTCTCAAAAGTTAAATTTTCGTAAAATGGACTTAATCTATTTGGAGTTTGCATCATACCTATTTCCTACTGCTTAATGTTTTTGAGTTTTTCTTATTCATCTTACTAATCAAGAAAACACCACCCTCTTCTTGAAAATCAGTGAATTTTTCATCAAATTTCTTAGGATCAGCACCGTAAGGCACTTCATGTCCTACTCTTGCAAAGTTTTTACTATCTTTTGGATCAACTCTTTTTGTATCTCTTATCTCTGGTCCTACTACATCTCTGTACTCTTTACCAAAAATCTGATCTATCTCGTACCACTGTGCATCTTCATCACCTATCAAAGGATACGATTTTAAAAGTGGATGTCCAGTCCAATCATCAGGCATAAGAACTCTTTTTAGATTTGGATGTCCATTTGAAATAATTCCAAACATATCAAACATCTCTCTCTCTGCCCAATCTGAACTCTTATATATATCATAAAGACTATCAACTGCTTGAC
>DQSO01000006.1 GCA_015663225.1 Campylobacterales bacterium | reverse complement strand
TACTTCCAGCTTTATCTCCTGTTTCTACACCATCTTCCAATCCATCATCATCACTATCTGAATCAGTTGGATCTGTAATATATGGACTACCAACATTATTTTTAATTTCGTCACCATCTTTAATACCGTCACCATCTGTATCTGGATTTGTAGGATCTGTGTGATTATTAGCCAATGCCCTACAAACTTCTGCATCACTTATAGCTTCTGCAACTCCATATTCACAACCATCAGCAAGTCCATCACCATCGCTATCTCTTTGACCTGGTACAGCTAAAGGATATGCTTTTCCTGGACCTTCTTGGTCATCAGGCAACCAATCACAATCTTCATCAGCAGTACCTTTACCACAATTTGCAATTCTTTGTGCAGTTGCATTTAGAGCACTTACACCAGCCTCTTCAGGAGTTATTCCTGCTCTATCACTACCACAACCTTGCAAACTTATAAGTATTCCACAAGTTACTACTGAGATTAAACTATTTTTTATTATTGTTTTCATTATCTTCTTCCTCCATTTAAATACTGTGGGTATGTTAGATTAACTTCTATTCTTCTGTTTAGTGCCATACCCTCTTTTGTACTGTTTGTAGCAATTGGATCGCTCTCTCCTCTACCCTCTGTTGAAAGTCTTGATGCACTAACACCCATATCTATAAGAGCTTCTCTAACTGAAACTGCTCTTTTTTTAGAAAGTGCCATATTGTATGAGTCACTTGATCTACTGTCAGTATGTCCTGAAATATGTACTAAACTACCTCTATGTTCAAGTAAAAAGTCACCAAACTTTCTAACTTTTTTCATAGAATAATCAGTTATAACATCAGAGTTAGTTGCAAAGTGAATTCTAAGTATTGCTTTAACTGGGCAACCTTTACTATCTACACTAAAATCACAAGGAGTATTTGGACATTGATCTATACTATCTTCTACACCATCTCTATCCATATCAGGACCATCAATCTTAATCTCACATTGATTTCCATCAAACGATACAGATTCAACTATTGGAAGTGGACAACCAGAACCATCAACTGCACTTCCCGCTGGAGAGTTTGGACACTTATCGAGTCTATCCATAACACCATCATTGTCACTATCAACAATACTCTCAACAATATTTTTTTGTGTGGCAACACCAAAAGGCATCGCTAGTCCAACTGAAGCGATAAACTCATTACTCTCTTCATCTCCACCTAAAATTTGTAATGCTTTAAGTTCTGCTTTTGCTTTTATATTTTCTGTTATAGCGATACCTAAACCACCACCACCTTGCATAAAAGGGTGAGATTTAAAACCAGTTCTCTCATCAGTTACTGACTCATGACCAAGACCAGCCAACATATATGGTGATACAATAGAGCCTGTATCAAACTCATATACACCATTTCCTGAAACTTTCAAAAGAGAAGTTGGAACTTCAGATTCCGCACTATCTATAGTTACATACTCAAAATCAAATCTTGGTTTGATTCTGTACTCATTTAGTTGAAGATTAAGACCAAAAGTCTTATTTCTCATTTTTATACTCGGTTCATTTTTTATTGATGTTATTCCAAAGTTAACACCCAATTCATATGGCTTTTCAGTTGCTAATAGAATTGAAGAGGCTAATATTGAAAGTAAAGCTAATCTTTTCATATTGATTTCCTTTTTTAAGTTTTTCTTTATTTTAGGAATCATACACACAATTAGTTTAAATAAAACTTAATTTTATTAAATAATTAAAATTTATTTTACTTTGCTGAGAGATAGGTTAATATTAAAAATCAATTATTATTTTTAAGTTATCTTTAATATTAGTAGTAATTGTAGGAAATTGTGATTTATTAAATGTAGTTTGTCGCTTTGCAAGTTGGATGGTATGTAGTGTTATTTGTTCTTCTAACTCCCTTATAGTAAGCTTTCCATCAAGGTATTTTAAAGTTTCTATAAGACCTATTGATCTCATAGCAATATGATTTCTCCCGTATCTTTTCTCTAAATAGTATACTTCATCTATAAGTCCATTCTTAATCATAAGATTAGTTCTTAATTTTATTCTATCTCTCAACTTATCCTTAGAAAGCTCTATATTAAAGACTTTTATACTATTTATAAGAGATTTTTTTTTGTTTATTAAAAAAAACTTAGTTGGAACTATGTTTTGGCTTAAAAAAATTTCATACCATTTTTCTATTCTATAACTATCAGATTGAGATATTTTTTTACTATACTCAAAATCTTTTTCTTTAATAAAACTGTAAGCTTCGGATAAGTTCTTGAGCTTTTCTTTGGATTTTTCTCTAACTTCTTTACTTATATTTAGATTTGAAGATAATCCATTTATAAGTGATTTTAGATAAAAACTTGATCCTCCAACAATAATCAAGTTCTTATTCTTAGCTTCACACTCTTGTTTAGCTCTCTCATATATCTTAAAGAATTCAATAACACTAAAACTCTCATCAAGATATATCTCATCTATACCAAAGTGCTTTATACCCGCTCTCTCATCTATAGTTGGTTTTGCTGATACTATATCTACCTCTTTATAGATACTAAGAGTGTCAAGTGAAAGTATATAAGCATCATATTTTTGAGCCATCTCTATGGAAAGAGCTGTTTTACCTGATGCGGTAGCCCCTATTATAGCTATCTGTTTCATGTCGTATACTCTTTTAAGTAGTTCTTTTTAGATTCTATATACTCTATTTTATAACTTTTAGTTTTGAACTTACCACTATTTTTTCGCTTGAACTTAACTGCATGTAGCTTTTCACCATAAACACAACCAGTATCAATCCCTACAGAATACTCATCTCTTTTAGGTTCATCAAAAGGGTGATGACCAAATATTACAAATCCATCTCTTCCGTCATAAATTTCACTCCAAAATCTATATCGTCCCTCAAAATCACTCCAAGTTATAGGGCACATCTTTTTATTGTAATACCTGAGTAGTGTTATCTGTTTTTTTGTTTTATCATCAAGCTCATCACTTAAAGATACTCCCAGAGGAATACCACCATGAACTACTGTAAGATTTTCTATCTTTATAAAATATGGAAGTTGTTTTAAAAACTCAAGCTCATGATCATTTATGTTTTCAACTATCAAGCTCTCCCATGGTTTCATCTTTTTTAAAGCTTTTTTACCATCTTTTTTATACTTATCATGTAGACTTAAAATCTTCTCTTCATTGTTACCCATTACTGAAGAGATACTGTTTTTTATCAGGTATTGCATCGTTTCTAGTGATTTTGGTCCTTTATTTAGAAAATCACCTACTACTATCTCTTTGTCACATGAGGAGATTTGAAGTTTTTTTCTTAGAGCTTTAAACTCATCTAAGCACCCGTGTATATCGCCATAAACTACTACATTTTCTATTTTTTTCATAAGTCTATCTTATCAAAGTAAAATAAAAACCAAATAGTCTAATAGCTCCATCTCAAATAAAAGTAGCAAAACTCAAAAGAGGAACTAAGAGTATAAATATTTTCCACTCTAAAACTTTTTATGCATCTATTGTAGTTGTAAAAACCCTTTGCACTTCACCTTTAAAAAAGATATATTCATCTTTATATGAAAGCTCTAACTCTTCACCACTTGATGGATAAACTCTGCAACTTGCATCTACTTTTTTCTCTAAAAATAGACCATAAAAAGAAGCTGCCATACCCGTACCACAAGCAAGAGTTTCATCTTCAACACCTCTCTCGTAAGTTCTAACTCGTATACAATTTTTTTCAAGTTTTGCAAAGTTGACATTTGAGTTATACTCATATCTCATCTTTGAAGCTAACTCTTTGTCGTAAATATCTAAATCATCAACATAAGTTACCAAATGAGGAACTCCTGTGTCATAAAAATGCCACTCTAAACCCTCTTTTTCAAACACTTCACTTAAAATTTTTGGCTTAGTAAGTTTCACTTTTACATCATCTTTATCAACCTCTGCTTCTATAACCCCAGCAGCAGATAGAAATGTATGTTTTTTATCTGCTAGATTATTGTCAACTGCATATAGAGCAACTGCTCGTGATCCATTTCCACACATATCAGCTTCACTTCCATCACTATTGTAAAACTCCCACTCATAATCTTCACTCTCATGTGGGATTAAAACTATCAAACCATCAGCACCTATACCACTTTGGCGATTGCATAGTTTTTTAGCTAACTCACTTCTATCTTTTTTGATAAATGTATGAAAGATTACAAAGTCATTTCCATTTGCATTATATTTTGAGATTTGCATATTTGTCCTTTATATATGTTATGAAGTTCTCTACCTCTTGTTGCAATTGTTTTAGATTTCCTGAGTTATCTACTACAAAGCTTCCCATATTTTTTTTATCTTCTATAGAGATCTGGAGTGATATTTTTGCTTTTGCATCTTCTTCACTCAAGTTTTCTCTCTTCATTAGACGATCTAGTTGAAGCTCTTTAGTAGTATATACAACTAAAACCTCATCAAGGTCATAATTTTTCTTTTCAAAAAATAGTGGAATATCGATGATGTAAGGTATATCTTTACTTTCACAAAAAGCACTTTGAGAGAGTATCTCCTCTTTTATCAAAGGGTGTAAAAACTTTTCAAGTCTATCTCTTTGAACCTCATCACTAAAGATTATAGTTCCAAGCTTTTTTCTCTCAACCTTGCCCCTGCTCACAAACTCGCTACCAAACATCAAAGCTATTTTAGCACTGTGATAATCCAAAAGTTTATGAGCTATTGCATCTGCATCTATTATTTTAAAACCACTCATCATAAGCAAAGATGTAACTGTACTCTTACCAGTAGCAATCGATCCAGTTACAACTATCGCATGAGAGAGATTTGTCAATTTTTAGCGATACCTAAAAGTGCTTTATGGATATAAGTTGGCTTTACAAATGAAGCTATTTGAATATCACTATTATAATATCGAACTTCCTCAAGCAAATCAGACCTTTGTAAAATAATATCAGCTGTTGGATGATAAACCTTAGAAGCAAGTATTAAAGTTTGACTCTCTATTTGGTAAGGCATAGCGACAATAAAGTTTTTCGCTACAACTTCCAAAATACTCTTATGAGCTTCTAAATTATCAAAGTAGTTACCACCCCTAGTAGCTACTACTCCATCATCAGTTAAAACTCTACTTACATGGTCATAAAACTCACCATTTTGAGTATTGTCTAAATCTACAATCACTATATCATGCGAGCCATCAGCCAAAGTCTCAATATGCTCAGTGATAGTAACACTCAAATCATCATACTTTGAAAATTCCCCAACAATACCTGAGTTTTTACTACCAACAAGTAGTATATCTTTTGGTTTTTTATGTGTATTTATGGCTACATGAGCCATCATCTCGTTATATATAAAATCTTTTGTTTGCATAGTTTCCCCTCTATTGATAACAATTTTTTAAGAGAATATAGTACCCAAAAAGAGTTAATTTTTTCCAAATTTAAATTTAAAACTTATAATTTAGATTTAATTTTAGAGTTCTTCCTCTTGAAGCATAATCTAAACTTTGCCAAGCATACGAAAGATGATCATAAGTTACTTTATCAAATATGTTTTCAAGAGTTAAAGATCTACTATATAGTATACACCATCAAACTCTCCTTTATACAAAGAAAAATACAAAGATAAACCAAAGTAAAGGTTAAGGAGTCCTAAACTATATGTTTAACCCCTTCGGCTAAGTGTTTTAACTTATCTTGATACTCTTTAGCGATTTTATTATCACCCTTATATGAATATAGTTTACTCAATATCTCATATATATACTCTAGCTTATCTACTGAATTGTTAACATAACTATTTGCTTCATGTGCATATCTTAGAGCTTCATCATACTCTTTTTGAGCCAAATAACTCTCTACTAAAATAACCAATACACTATATACAGGAAGTGTAATAAGTTGCTCTTTTAATCCCAAAGCTTTCCTGCTAATCTCAATAGCCTTTTCATGATTTTTCTCAAAAAGATAAGCATAAGATAACTTCTCAAAAAGATAGTATTTTAACATTGTTTTTAAGTTTAAATCTTCTTTATCTATCAGCTCAATAGCTTTGTTGCCTACTAAAATAGCTTTTGTATACTCTTTTTTTTCTATATTATTTGATACAATCAAAGCATAAACTCTTACTTTTAGTGAGTTTGAATCTTTGGTGCTAATATGCATTGATCTTTCGATAACCAATCTTAATAATTTTTCTAAATTATCAGATATTAACTTAGTATCATGTGGTAAAAGCATATTTAACTGCTCTTTCATGATCATACTCTCAATAAGCACTTTCAGATTTTCTTTTGTTAAGTTTTTAGTATCAATACTCTTTATACCAAGAGTGATATTTTGCAAAGCCTCTTTAAAATTTCCTTTTTCAAAAAACCAATTTGCTAAGATATAATACTCTAATGATGCTTTTTCACTTTTACCATCACTTAGCATCTTTTTTAACTTTATCTTGCGAAGTAGTACCGCACTCTCAAAATCACGATGAAGATGATATATCTTACTCAAGTTTTCAGCTAAAACCAATATATCTACTCTCTCATACTCAATATCACTACCAAGCCACTTAGTAAACTGTACAAAATTCAGATCTCTATCATAAACATACTTTGCAAAAAAACCTCCAAGACCTTGTTTTAAATACTCCATAGATACAGGATTTAACTCTCCATTGTGAGTTAGTTTTAAAATACTCCATAACTTCTCTTCTATCACTTCCATTAATAACTCCTAGTTGTCTATGTCATATATCGACACTATTTAAAAAAAATCAAATTTTACTTTACTTTTGTAGATATATGCCGATATAGGTATATATATTTTTCAAAGGAAGTCTTATGAACTTAAAACTAGTATTAACTTTAGCACTGCTTTATACTCTCTCCTTTGGTGATGGTTCGCCTACTAAAGATTATGGCGATGCACCAGATGGTGGAAGCTACAAGTATAACAAATCAAAATATGACACAAATGTTCCTGCAAGAAGAAATGCAGAGCGAGTTACTCCAAATGTATATCTAGGTTCTGCAGTTAATGCTGAAGATCCTGGTCACTTTTCAGCTAATGCTGATGGAGATAGTGATGATGCTATAACAAACCCTGATGATTTGATAGTTGATAAAGATGCTGATACATATTCAATAGATGTTTATGTTAAAAATAAAGCTAGTGGAACTTATGACCCTCCACATGGAACATCTCAAGACCTTGATAAGTGGAGATATATAACTGCATGGATTGATTGGGACAACAATGGTATTTATGACAATGATGAGATGATTAATGCAGGTGGCGATAAAGGTTATATAGGTATAAGCAAACAGTATGAAGGTACAAAAACTCTTACTTGGGATGTTCCTTCTGGTCTCAGTAGTGGTGATAAAAGATTTATGAGAATCCGTCTAACCCAATGTGCAATTGGTAATCATAGTGATAGTGAAGTTGTATCTTATCGTGATTGTTCAAATGCTACAAATGGCTATGCTAGTTTTGGTGAAATAGAGGATTATCTTGTTAGTGTTGGTGGGAGTGCTCCAGTAGATGCAAATGCTATGATACTAACACGAGATGGGACAAATCAAGACAAAACAAGAGTATATACTTTCAATCTCGATACAACTACAGACGAAATAACAAATTTTACTTACAAAGCAACTTTAACTGGCAGGTTTAGATCTCTTGTCTATCATGATGGTAAATTTATCACAGCTAAGGCTTGGGGTACTGATAAAGGTAAATTATATAGTATAGCATTAGATGGAACACTCACTCG
>DQSO01000044.1 GCA_015663225.1 Campylobacterales bacterium | reverse complement strand
TTCAAAAGAAGAGAGACTCATCAGAATGCCTACACTAAGAAAAGTACATAGATTAGAGAAGCTATTTTTCCCTATCCTTATTTTAGTTTTATCTATATTGATTTTACCAGAGTCTACACCACTTATTGGTGCATTTGCTTTTGGTAACTTTGCTAAAGAGAGTGGAGTTGTTGATAGACTTAGTGATACTATGCAAAACTCACTTATCAATGTTGTAACAATATTTTTAGGACTAGGAGTTGGTAGTAAACTTGCAGCCGATAAGTTTTTAATTCTTGAAACATTGGGTATTATGGTTATTGGACTATTAGCATTTAGTGCAGGAACTGCAGCTGGTGTTATCATGGCAAAAATCATGAATAAGTTTTCAAAAGACCCAATCAATCCTCTAATAGGAGCAGCAGGTGTATCTGCTGTACCTATGTCGGCTCGTGTTGTAAGTAAAGTAGGTAGTGATGAAGATAAATCAAATATTCTACTAATGCATGCAATGGGACCAAATGTAGCAGGAGTTATCGGCTCAGCAGTAGCAGCTGGTGTACTTCTTTCTATATTTAAGTAATCGTTACTTTTACTTCTTGATAACAAGCACCAAAACCCTCATCACTGAGGGTAGAGGGTGTTAAGTTATTTACCCCTTTAGTTCCACTATAAATCATGATACAATCATCTCTTAAACTGTCACATACTTTAGCTTTAGCCTTAAAAGTTCCATATTTTGATGAAACTTCTACTATTTCTTCATTTTCTATATTTAAATTTTTTGGTATATAGATATGAGTTGCTGTTTTAAACTGACTATTTAGAGAGTATCTATACTTTGGAGTTACTAGGTAAAACCCCTCTTCTTGATAAATTTTGCTAGTATCTTCACTATCTTCTATAAACTCAAAACTCTCAATTTGTGGTATGGTATTATATGATTTTGACATGATAAGGTGATTTTTAAAGTTGGAGTTACTTTCTATAACTTGTTTTATGATTTTAGATGGTTTTTTTATTGCTTCAAATTTAAACTTTTTTAATAATTTTTTAGTTAGTTTATACTCACTTATGCCGTGAGTTAACTCTTTTAGTTTTGGCATGATACCAATATATTCACTTCCATAAGAAAATCTTACATCCTCTTTTTCTAAAAATGAACAAGCAGGGATAACTAAATCTGCAATTTTAGAAGTTTCATTCTTATATAGTCCAAAATATATAATAAATTTAGATTTTTCTAAACCTTGTCTAACTTTATTGGAGTTTGGCATTTGACTAAGAGGATTTGCCCCTTGGATGAAAACTAAATCAAACTCTTCAAACTTAATATTTGGTTTAGCAACTTTTTTCAGATGATAATCAAATGGATTATCAAATCCTAACATAGAACTGCCAAGATAACTTACTCCACAACCCTCAACCCCAAATTTACCAATACTTAGTGCAAAAGAATCAATAGCTCTTAAAACATCAGAACCATTAGTGTACTTTTGAACACCAACTCCTACTAAAAAAGATACTTTTTTATCTTTAAAAGCAGTAAGAGCTTTCATAAACTTATCAACACTAATATCAGTTTTTTTAAGCATACCATTTATAGTATATGACTGTAAAAAGTCTAAATACTCATCAAAATCAGCATTATGCTTTTTGATGCACTCATAATCAATCATCTCTTCTAAGTAAGCAAACCTACTAAATAGCAAAGCCAATTCAAAATCACTTCTAGGTGTTATCTGTAGATGAATATGAGCTTTTTTAGCGATAGTTGTTTTAATAGGATCTATAACTATAAGTGTTTTATCTTTGATAATATTCCACATATGTGAGTTTGTAGTATCAATATTCCTGCCCCATACAACAACAACATCACTTTTAGCTATCTGGTTTGTGCTTAGTATGTAGTTTTTACCTCGTCCTCTTATAATACCAGCTTCACCAGCACTATCACATAAACTTCCCTTTGTAAAATATGCTCCATATTTTGAAAAAAATTCTCCAGTAATATTTTGCATCATACCAAAGTTTCCACCGCCTTTAAAATAAAGATTTTTACTATTTTGATATTGTTTTAGTTTTTTTATTAATATTTTTATAGCATAATTTAATTCAATTTTTTTACCACGATATGAAGCATTTTGTAGAGTTTTTTCTACATGATAACTGTGTAGATTTGGACACAGGTAACCATTTGTAAAAGGATGAGTAGTATCTCCTATAAGCTTGTTGTCTTTATATATTACAGAACAAGCATCATAACAATCTAATGGGCAGGTTGTTCTCATCTAAATTCTATTTTTATAAGTTTTGAAAAAAGTGCTGGTTTTTTTATAACTATTTCAACTTTGTAGCTTGATATATTTATACTATCAGCAACTTTGATAACTTTGTCAACTTTGTACTCAGTCTTTTCTCCATCAAGATAGATAGTTTTACTCTCAATCCCCTCTAAATCCTCTTTTGTTACAAAAATAGTAAGTCTAGCACTCGAGTGATCTTGTATCTCAATAAGTGGAGAACCAAAGTTTACAAAATCCCCAACCTTAGGGTATATCTTATAAATATAATATTTTTTATCAACCTTTATATTTTTCTTCTCAATTCTATCTTCTAAAGTTTTTATTTTTAGATTTAATTTTGCTAGATTTGTTTTTTTCGTTAAAAGTGAAGTTTTACTACCAAGCATCTTCATAAGCTTTGCATCTTTTTGTGTTTTAGAATAAGTAGATAGATTTTCTATCTTTTTATATGCTCTTAAATCAATATTGTAGAGTTTTTGTGCTATTTTTACCATTTGTTGTAAGTTTTTATACTCCTCTTGTGAACTATTTAGATCCAATCTATCCAAATCATCAAATATCTTAATAACAGGTATATTTGTACCAAATTTTCCCTCGCTAAAATCATCACTATAAATAACTTTTCCACTTACTTCACTAGATATTTTATAGCTCCATATTGGATCGGCTTTTGAGTAGTATTCGTTTGCATTAAGGGAGCAGATAGTTATTAATATTGCTAAAATATATTTCATTTTTTGTTCCTAAAGATAAATTTACTATAATAATTAGATGAAATATTTTATCTTA
>DQSO01000075.1 GCA_015663225.1 Campylobacterales bacterium | reverse complement strand
GGACTCTACATATCAAAAATGATTATTGAAGAAAATTTTGCAGGAAAACTTGAAGCCAAAAAGAGCAAAAAGGGGGAGAGTTTATAATCACTTTTTAGTATTATTTTTTAAAAAAATATGATATAATATTCAATGTATATACATAAAGGATAAGTTATTAAGTTACTTGATATACTACCACATTTTAATCTTAAAGAGTATCCAAATCAAAGGTTATTTATCATAACGATTTATGAGTATACCTACTATGTACCATTTGTTGAAGATGATAAAAAAGTTTTTTTAAAAAATATAATACCAAGTAGAAAATATCATAAAATTTATAGGGAGTAGAGTCATGTTAAACTTAACAGAAGAAGAGAATAAAGTTATAGATTATATAGAAAATAGTGATGTTAAAAGTATACTAAATATAGAAGATGAAATGTCAAGATATACTCAAATGGCTAAAGCCTATAGTTCAAAAAAAAAGGCGATAAGCATCAGACTTCCAGAGAGTGATATATATTTGTTAAAACAAAAAGCCTTGGCAACAGGATTAAGTTACCAAAATATCATACAATCACTACTACACCAATATACACACAATAAAATACAACCAATATTATAAAATCATGAATAGTATAAAAGAACTTTTAAAAACAAAAGCACTTATAATAGATGGTGCGATGGGTACACAGATACAAGCTTTAGATATTCCTCAAAGTGCATGGGAAGGAAATGAAGGTTGTAATGAACTTCTAAATACTACTTTTTCTGAAGGTATAAAGAAAATCCATACAGCCTATGCAAAAGCTGGTTCAAATATCATCAAGACCAATACTTTTGGGGCTATACCTTGGGTTCTTGATGACTATGATATTGGCGATAAAACTTATGAACTATCACTCGCTGGGGCTAAGATAGTTAGAGAAGTTTGTGATGAACTATCATCTGATGAAACTCCTATGTTTGTTGCTGGAGATTTAGGTCCAGGAACTAAACTGCCTTCACTTGGTCACATAACTTATGATGAGATGTATGAAGGGTATTGTGAGAGTGCAAGAGGTTTAAAAGATGGTGGGGCTGATCTTTTTTTACTAGAGACTTGTCAAGATCCACTACAGATAAAAGCCGCTTTGCATGCTTGTAGTGACACTGCACCTAAGTTGCCTATTATGGTATCTGTTACGATAGAACTTAGTGGGACTATGCTTATTGGGACTGATGCTAAAACTATTGCGACTATCTTAGAGCCATTTGATATATTATCTTTAGGTTTTAACTGTGGGACAGGACCCGAGCAAGTTAAAAAACATGTTAAAACTCTTAGTGAAGTTTGGGATAAAAATATAAGTGTCCATGCAAATGCAGGTCTTCCTCAAAATAGAGGTGGATATACATTTTACCCAATGGGACCAGATGAGTTTACACAACAACAACTAAGCTTTTTAGAGATTGATGGTGTTTGTTTGCTTGGTGGATGTTGTGGTACAACTCCTCAGCATATAGCAAAACTATCTCAAGCAGTAAAGAAAGTTACTCCAAAACCCCCATCTGGTTCACATCCAAAATCTCTAGCATCACTATTTGAAACAATAGAGTTAAAACAAAATCCAGCTCCATTTCTCATAGGAGAGCGAAGCAATGCAACTGGAAGCAAAGCTTTTAGAGAGCTTATCCTAGCAGAGGACTTTGAAGCGACTCTAGGAGTGGCTCAACAACAAGTTAGATATGGAGCTCATGGTATAGATATAAGTGTAGGTTTTGCTGGACGAGATGAGAGCCAAGATATGGATATACTCTCAGCACTTTATGCTGAAAAAATAACTTTGCCTCTTATGCTTGATTCTACTCAAACAAAAGCTTTAGAAGTTGGACTAAAACAAGTTGGTGGAAAACCTATTATAAACTCTGTAAATCTTGAAGATGGCGAAGATAAGTTTGATGAAGTTTGTGCTTTGGCTAAAAGATATGGTGCAAGTTTGGTCTGTTTGACTATCGATGAAAAAGGTATGGCAAAGACAAAAGATGAAAAAGTTGCTATAGCAAAAAGGATTTATGACTTAGCTACTACTAGGCATGGACTTGCTCCTGAGGATTTAGTTTTTGATCTGCTTACTTTTACAGTTGGAAGTGGAGAGAGTGAGTATTTTAAAGCTGCGATTGAGACAATAGATGCGATAAAAGAGTTTCATAAGCTTTATCCTCGTGTTGGATTTGTTCTAGGGGTTTCAAATATCTCTTTTGGACTTGATAAGCTCTCACGAGAGTATCTAAACTCAGTATTTTTATATCATTGTGTAAAAGCAGGATTGTCGATGGCTATAGTAAATGTAAAAAGTACACTCCCTATTCATAAAATATCAGATGAAGATATAAAAATATGTGAAGATCTGCTTTTTAATACAACTGAAACTTCTGCTCCACTTTTTAAGTTTATAGATCACTTTGCAGATCTAAAAGTACAAGAGAATGATGGAAGTGATGAAGAGTTTTTAGCCCTATCAACTAAAGAAAAAATCTCTAAGCTATTAATAGATGGTGATAAAGAGAGGATGTTAGAACTCCTTCTGGCGGCAAAAGATGAGATAGCACCAGAAAAAATAGTAAATGAAATACTACTAAATGCGATGAAGGTAGTAGGAGAGCTTTTTGGAAGCGGGAAGATGCAACTTCCTTTCGTACTCCAATCAGCCGAAACAATGAAAAAATCAGTTGACTTTTTAAATCCGTATCTACCAAAACAAGAGAATAAAAGTCCAAAAACTCTAGTGTTGGGTACAGTAAAAGGTGATGTTCATGATGTTGGGAAAAATCTTGTTGATATTATTTTGACTAATAATGGTTACAAAGTTGTAAATATAGGTATAAAAGCAGATATTGAAGAGTTCATACAAGCGATAAAAGAGCATAAAGCTGACGCGATTGGCATGAGTGGATTGTTGGTAAAATCAACTGCTGTTATGCTAGAAAATTTAGAGTTTCTAAAAAGCAAAGATATAGATATACCAGTATTGCTTGGTGGTGCTGCACTTACAAGCAAGTTTATAGATGAGTTTTGTCGTCCAAAATATGATGGAGCGATATTTTATTGTCGTGATGCTTTTGATGGTATAACTGCTATGAGTAGGATAGAAGAGGGTGGCGAACTTGATACCAACTTGGGAAAAGGTGCATTGGATGATGAAGATGAACCAAAACAAAAAAAGGTAAAAAAAGAAGTCATAATGCCTGATTTTAAAGATATAGTTATGCCTTTATCCAGCGAGATACCAAACCCACCATTTTGGGGTAGACGAGTGCTTGATGCTGATATAAAAGAGTTAGCATTTAACTGGATAAATCATAAGATGCTTTTCAATCAAAGATGGGGTTATTCAAATAAAGGGCTTTCAAAAGAGGAAAAATTAAAAGAGAAAAATGAAAAACACTGGCCACTTTTTGAGAGCTTAAAAACTCAAATCCTAAAAGAAGATTGGTTTAATCCAGTAAAACTTTATGGTTATTTTCCTTGTCGAGCCGATAGAGACACTCTACTTATTTTTGATGAGAGTGAGGGTTGGAATAGTCTTGATGAGGTAAATTGTGAACCATTAGAAGTAGTGAGAAAAAGAGCTATAAAAAAGTTAAAATTCCCAAGACAAACTAAAGCTCCACATCGTTGTTTGAGTGATTATTTTTCATCTACTCGTCATGATGTAGTAGCATTTACACTAGCAAGTGCAGGAAGCAGATTTAGTGAGATAGAAGCAAAACTTTACGAAGAGGGAAAATATACAGATTACCATCACCTTCATGGAATAAGTGTGGATTTAGCAGAAGCAGTAGCTGAGATAATCCACAAACAAGTAAGACTAGAGTTAAATATTACACCAAAAGAGGGACAAAGCCTAAGAGATGTAAAAATGAGTGGATACCAAGGTCAAAGATACTCTTTTGGATATGCCTCATGTCCTGATTTGACTATGAATAGAGATCTATTTGATCTGTTAAAACCAGAAGAGTTTGGCATAGAACTTGGAGAAACATACCAAATGCATCCAGAACAATCAACAAGTGCGATGGTAGTTCATCATAGCGAGGCAAAGTATTTTACTATCTAAAATGAAGAATATATTAATATTTCTATTACTCTATCTTTATGATAAATGTTTAACAGGACTAAATAGTGTCATAAGTGAGATAGAGAGTAAGATAAAATATTTAAGTCAAAATATCTAAAGTAGTGCCACCAAGAGAGTTTATTTTCTCATCTATCTGTTTTAGTGCAAGGTTGTGTGATTCATAAGCAATATCAGGAAGTTTACCACCCCAAAGTTTTTCAGCTTCTTCAAATCCTTGTATGATTCCAGCTCGACCCTCTCTTAAAAGTTCTACATTGTTTCCCGCAAAACTCATAACAAAACCACTAGCTCTTGCTGCAGTATTTTCAACACTGAAAAAGCCACCATCACCTAAAAGTTCAGTTGCCTCAAGTGGATTTAATTGATCTATTGGTTTACCTGTATACCCTAACTCTTGCATATTGATATGACCATCTTCAACTAAAGAGTTAAAAAAGTCTTCTATATCTTTTGTATTATTAGAGATATTATCTAGTGCTGTTTGAACTGAAAAATTGTCACTCGCTCTGCCTTGTGATTGAATGTTGATTTCAATAGTAAGTTGTTGTATTGATACAGCTTTATATTCTTCAGTAGAAGAGTTTTTTGTAGCATTTGATTCACATGGACAAGATGCACTTTGATATTGATTTATACTTTGATGTGACATCGACATTGAACTTATCATAATAACTCCTTTATTAAGTTTTCTACCTCTATATCGGCATAAAAATAAATATCTTTAATTTTAAATAATTTAATCTTTTTGATGTTATCCTAGTAAAAATTTTAAAGAGAAAATAATGGAATTTAAGCTAGAAAACATAGATGGAAAAGCCCGAGCAACTACGATAAAAACAGCTCATAGCACTATACAAACTCCAGTATTTATGCCTGTTGGAACAGTTGGAAGTGTAAAAGCACTTGATAGTTTTGACATGATGGAGATACTCGATACAAAGATAATACTTGCAAATACATATCATATCTATCTTCGACCATCCAGCCCAGTTGTAAAAGAGCTTGGAAAACTACATGGTTTTACAAAATACAATAGAAGTTTTTTGACTGATAGTGGAGGGTTTCAAGCTTTTTCACTCTCTAAAAGCTCAAAGCCTGATGAAAAAGGGATTATGTTCAAAAGTCATATTGATGGTTCTATGCATCATTTTACTCCTAAAAAAGTTATTGATATTCAGCATGATTTAGGAAGCGATATTATGATGATACTTGATGATTTGATAGCCCTTCCAGCAACAAGGGAGCGACTAGAACTCTCTATAAAAAGAACAACTGATTGGGCAAAAGAGTCGATAGAGTATTTTAGAAAAAGACAAGCCGATGGAGTAGGGGTTGAACAAAATATCTTTGCTATTATCCAAGGAGGAACTTCAAAAGAGTTTCGAGAGATTTCTGCCAAGGAGCTTTGTGCATTAGATTATGATGGTTTTGCTATTGGTGGGCTTAGTGTTGGTGAGGCAAACAAAGATATGTATGATACTGTTGAGTTTACAACGAAGTTTATGCCTACTGATAAACCAAGATACTTGATGGGTGTTGGAACTCCTGAGGATTTGATAGAAAATATCTACCGTGGGATTGATATGTTTGATTGTGTTATGCCAACAAGAAATGCTAGAAATGGAACACTATTTACATCTTTTGGAAAGATAAATATAAAGGGTGCTAAACATAAGCTAAGCAGTGAACCAATAGACAGTGAGTGTGATTGTTACACTTGTAAAAACTATAGTAGAGGGTACTTAAATCACTTGTACCGTGCTCATGAATTGACATACTTTAGACTTGGAACTTTGCATAACTTGCACTACTATCTAACACTTATGAAAAAAGCTAGAGAAGCAATACTTGAAAATAGATATGAAGATTTTAGAAGAGAGTTTTATATAAAAAGAGAAGTTAAACAGTAGGAAAAAATCCTACTGTTTAAAAGAGATACTATAGAGCTGCTTTAGCTGCTGCTAGTGCTTCTTCATAGTTAGGCTCTTCTGTGATTTCAGGAACAACTTGCTTGTAAGTTACTTTTCCATCTTTACCAATTACAAATATAACTCTTGCAGTAACTCCTGCAAGAGGACCATCAGCTAAAAGTACACCATAGTTATTTGCAAAATCTTTGTTTCTAAAGTCTGAACATACTTTGATATTTTCAATACCAGCTGCACCACACCATCTAGCTGCTGCAAAAGGAAGATCCATAGATACTGTCATAACTTCTACACCCTCAAGATTTGCTGCTTCAACATTAAATCTTCTAGTTTCTGCATCACATACACCAGTATCTAGTGAAGGTACTGCTATTACAAGTTGAACTTTACCTTCTCCACCTACTGTTTCGTTTTGAAGCATTGGGTTACAGTTTACTACTGTTGTTACTGGTGCTATATCACCTACATTTATCTCTGTTCCTGCTAGATTACATACTGTATCGTTTTTAAATGTCACTGTTGCCATATTTATACCCTTTAAATTTTTAATTTTTTTTCAAAGCTTTATGCTTTATGATGGAATTATAACAAATTAAGATAAAAGTTGTCTTAATTGAGAAAAATCTATATCTCTTGCTAAAATAAGTCCTAAAATAATCGCTACAATTATAACTAATATAGATAGATATTTTAAAATATTTTTAAATAATTTCACAAATGAGAAAGGATTGTAAAATCTTTTAAGTATTTTATCTATCTTGTCGTTGTCACTACTATAGCCTATAGCTCCATTTGAAAATGTTATCTGTCTTGGAATATCTCCAATTCGCTGTGAAAATATAAGTTTAGAGATATGAGTTACAAAGTTTAAACCCCAACCACTTACTCTAACTTCACCTTTTTTAGAAAACTCTAGCTTAACAACACGATGCTGATTAGATGATAAAGAATCAATGTACTGAACAAATATTGTCAAAGTTTAGTCCTATAGTTATAGCTTATATGTATATCGGATACTATCGGGTTTTATTTAAATATTTTATTAAATTTTTAAAGTAACATATAGGTAACATACTTATCATAATATAACTACTAAAGGGTGTGAATATGCAGATTTTTAAAATATTACTAGTTGTATTATTAACTTTATCGTTAAGTGCGAAAGAACTTATGCAAGAAGTTCAACAAAAATCTATCGAAACACTTGTTCAGCAAATCAAAAATGCAACTCCCCAAAACAGAAGAGTATTGATAAATCAACTCAAACAACAACTACGAGAGAAAAATAAAGCTACAAGGTTAAATGTCATGATGGATTTAAAAAAATCATTTTCACATGATAAGAAGCTTAGCAGTAAAAAACAAAATAGAGTATCAAGAAAAAATAGCTCCAAAAGTTTCTATCAAGATAGAAAAGCTAGACAACCTCTACCAAGATTTGAGCGAAAGAATCATAAAAAAGGTAAACAGTGAGATTACTCTTTTTACTGATTTTTTCTATTACACTATCTTTTGCATATACTGATAGTGATATAGATGGGGTTAGTGATCTATACGATAGATGTCCAGATACATCTTTTGATGAGATTGCTGATGAGTTAGGATGCTCCGATAAACAAAAATATTATGGTGAACTCACTCTTAGTATTGGTAGTGATATAAGTTGGGATAAACTCTTAGATAAAACTACAAGTAGTGATTTTGCTTTAGATTATAGGTATAATAGTTTTGCTTTCTCACTTTCAAATTCAAATTATCAAGATGTAGCTAGTGATGATATTTATATAAGTGGAGGCTACCGTCTTTTAAAAGAAAATTTTCAAACAAAATTCATTATTGGAGTCAAGCTCTCACCAGTTGCTAATGATTATTTTTCAATAATAAGTTATAACTATTTTATAGATAAAAATACAGACCTTCTCTTGCACTATGGTTACACACTTATCGCAGACAGTAAAGAGATATATTATGAAAATTTTCACTCATTTTCAGCAGGTTTTGGCTATGCATTTAATAGTAACTATTATAGTTCACTTTCATATGATTATAGTGGTTCAGTCTATAAAGATAGTGATAATTATAGAGCAATATCTTGGTTTAACTCGTATGAGTTTTCAAAACGATATTTTATGACGATAAATTATTCTAAGGCTTTAGATGACTCTTCTTATGATAATACTCTATCATTAAAATTTGGACTAAATTTTGAATAAGCTTCTACTTTTAGAAGATGACCCGATTTTATCACAAACATTGATAAGGTATTT
>DQSO01000127.1 GCA_015663225.1 Campylobacterales bacterium | reverse complement strand
GAAATAACATTTTATGGTAAACAGTACAATAGAAATGGAGAGAACTTGTCGTATAGTGATTATAGTCGTGGTACGGATACAAGCTTTAGAGCTGCTAGTGGCTATATAGCAGACTAAAAACAGAAAACAAGAAGTATATTTTTACTTCTTGTTTATCTCTTTTTTAAACTTTCCTAACCCTTTTTTCCCATAATAATCAATCCTAAATGAAATCAAATCCAAATAATCCTCTATATCATGTGAAGAAATACCTAGTTTTTTAGAGTATTGTTTAAGTAGATATTGCGGAATTTTAACTCTTTTATTTACAAACTTTTTTATCAACTTCTCATAAAACTTATGATTTTTATTTACACAAAACCTAGCAAATACAAATGGAAGTTTATATTTTCTATACCAAAGTGAACACAAGTCTTCATACTCTTTTGGGTTTTTAAGATAGGCTTTTAAGGCTTTATCGCCGATAATAACTTCTCCTTTGACTCCTAAAATAGTTGCTAAAAGATTTGAAGAGGCTGATTCTAAGTCTTTTTTATTTTCACCTTTTTTGATTATTACACTTTTGACTTTTTTATTTGCTACTATTCCTACATGATAAGTCTTAAAATTTCCCCTAAAACTCTCGGCACTTGATATAAAGGCTGCATCAACCCTTCTTGTTTTAAATTTTTTATTTATATTTGCTGGATGTGATTGATGATAATTCATCGACTGTTTAAATCTTGATGATATTTTATATTGTTTTACAAAGATATGAAAAGTAGCCAAATTTGTATAGTTTATCTTTCCAAAAAGCAATATAAATCCTCCAAAGTTTTGGCAAGTATAACATTGTTATAATAAAGATAAATTTTAGTGCAAAAAGGGTAAATATTGGCAATTGTAGAATTTTTAGGACCTATTGGTAAAAAACCGATGGAAGTGGATATAAAAAGCTTGTCAGAGTTAAAAGGTATTTTATCACATGATAACGAGCTATCTAGTTGGCTTGAAAATAGTGCGATAGCTATTAATGATGAACTAGTGAATACTTTAGAAGTCCAGATAAAAAGTAGCGACAAAATCTCATTGTTGCCGCCTGTTTGTGGAGGTTGATTTGTTAGAGTTACATGATAAAGGGCTTGATGTAAAAGAGATACAAAACAGATGGTACGAGGGTGTAAAGCAGAGTAACTATGGAGCTGTTATGACTTTTACTGGTGTTGTTAGAGATGAAGATGGGATTGATGGGCTTAGTTTTGATATATATGAACCTATTTTGAACAAATGGTTTGATGCTTGGCAGAAAAAGGCTAAAGGGAAAAATGCATATCTTTTGATGGCACACTCAAAGGGTGATGTTTTAAATCATGAGAGTTCATATATGTGTGGAGTTTGTAGTCCTAAAAGACGAGTTGCATTAGAGATGATAGATGAGTTTGTTGAGGATTTTAAAGCTAGTGCCCCTATCTGGAAATATGATATAAGAGATGGTAAGAGAATTTTTGCAAAAGATAGAAGTACAAAACTGCCAAATAGTGGGTTACTTTCATGAGTTTTGTATCATTTGATAACTCATTAGAAGATTTGAAAAATAGTTTTTCACAGGATAAGACAACTGAAATGGTTTTTATTTCTGATGCTATTGATCGTGTAATAGCTGATGATATAATAACTAGTGAAAATTCCCCACAGTTTCCAACTTCTGCTATGGACGGATATGCTATAAAGTTTGAAGATCAAAAAAATGGTCGTATCAAAATTTTGGGTGACCTACCTGCTGGAAGTAGCACTAAAGAGATTCTTCAAAATACAACTTGTATAAAAACTTTTACAGGATCACTGATGTGTGAGGGTAGTGATACTTTGATACCTATAGAGATGGTTGAAGTTGATGGTGATGAAATAGTTATAAAAGAGGCTGTAAAGTTTGGTTTTAGTGTTAGACCAGTTGGTGAAAACTATAAAAAAGATGAAGTTCTTATAAAAAGGGGTACAACTATAGGATTTGCTGAGATTGGTGTTATGGCAAGTTTAAATATATCTCAGATAAAAGTCTATGTAAGACCAACTATTGGAATACTTGCAACTGGTAGTGAGATTCTTGATGTTGGAGAACTTCAAACTGATAAAGGACAAATAAGAAGTTCAAACCAGTTTACACTAGAAGCACTAGCTAAAAAAGAGGGTGCAAAAACAATACGAGCAGGATTAACAAAAGATGATAAAGATAGTTTAAAAGATGCTATATCTTCATTGTTACATTCTTGTGATATAGTTGTAACTACTGGTGGAGTTAGTGTTGGGGATTATGATTTTGTAAAGGATATTATCGCAGAATATGAGCCCGAATATATAACTAAAGGTGTTGTGATGAAGCCTGGACAACATATCAAAATAGTAAAACTAGGTCATAAATATATCTTTGCACTACCTGGTTTTCCTTATAGTTCAACTGTAACTTTTTTACTCTATGTAGTTCCGATGATAAGAGCTATGCAGGGCAAGAGTTTTGATATAGAGTACAAAGAGGGGATTTTAAATCAAGACTATATAAAAAAATCAAAAAAGACAGAGTTTGCAACTGCTGATTTAACTTATGTTGATGGAGAGTATCGTGTGGATTTTTCAACAAAAAGAGATGGAAGTAGTGCGATACTTACAAATATGTTAGGCGATGTTTGTCTGATGAGATTAGAAGATGATGAGAGTGATAAAGAGAAAGGTAGCAAGGTTAAAATAATAGATTTGAAGGATTTTTAAAATGATATTTACATCACCATTAAAGAGCAACAGTAAAAAGTTTATGCTTTTAGGAAGTGGGGAACTTGGGAAAGAGGTTGCAATAGAGGCAAGTAGACTTGGCATAGAAGTAGTTGCAGTTGATAGATATGAAAATGCACCTGCACACTTGGTTGCAAATAAATCATATGTAGTTGATATGCAAAACAAGGATGCATTGTTAGAGATTATAAGAAAAGAGAAGCCTGATTTTATACTTCCAGAGATAGAAGCTATAAGTATAGAAGTACTCTTTGATGCTGAAAAAGAAGGGTTCAATGTAATCCCAAATGCCCAAGCTGTAAATAAGACGATGAATAGAAAAAATATAAGAGTTTTTGCTTGTGAGGAGCTTGGTCTTAAAGCTAGTGGATATGAGTTTGTATCTACACTCAAAGAGTTAAGAAAAAGTGCTGCAAAAATTGGTTTCCCTTGTGTTATAAAACCTGTTATGAGTAGTAGTGGGTATGGGCAGAGTATTGCTAGGAGTATTGATGATATAGAAAAATCTTGGGATATTGCAAAAGAGGCTAGAGGTGATGCTAGTGAACTTATAGTTGAAGAGTTTATTAAGTTTGATTATGAAATAACACTGCTTACGGTTAGAAATGAAACTGGTACTATCTTTTGTGAGCCGATAGGACATGAACAAAAAGATGGGGATTATATTTTTTCATGGCAACCGATGGTTATGAGTGAAGTTGCTCTTAAAAAATCTAAAGAGATTGCTAAAAAGATAACTGATGGACTGGGTGGTAGAGGTCTTTTTGGAGTTGAACTTTTTATAAAAGGTGATGAAGTTTATTTTAGTGAAGTAAGTCCTCGTCCACATGATACCGGTATGGTTACGATGATAACTCAATCTCAAAGTGAATTTGCACTTCATGTTCGAGCTATTTTAGGATTGCCTTTAGATTATGTAACTTATGATGAGGGAGCTAGTGGGGCTTATAAATCTACTAAAGACTCTTATGCACCGAGTCTTGATATAGATGAAAGTCTATTTAGTAAAAACTCATTTGTAAGAGTTTTTGGAAAACCAGAATCTCATGAGGGAAGAAGAATGGCAGTTTTACTAACTTATGGAAAAGATTCACTAAAAAATGCAAGAAAAATGATAAAAGGAATAAAAGAGTAATGAAACATATTAAAAAAGTTAAAGATTATAGTATTGTTTGTGGTATGGGGGCTGTTTTAGTTTTTGGTTTAGTTGGGTGTGAAGCACCTATGGAGCAACCAAGTGGTGGCAATGGAGCATTACAAGCTAGTCAAAAACAAGGGGCTTTTGTTATTATTGAAGAGGTAGCACCTAAGCAGTATAAGATTGCTGATGAATATCCAGCTAGTAAAACTACGGTGATTTTAAGAAAATCTGATGGAACTGAAAAGATACTTAGTAAGGCTGAACTTGATGCTTTGATAAAAGAGGAGTCTGCAAAAATAGATAACGGTACTTCACAACTTACCGATAGTTCTATGACTTCAGGAAGTGGTGGTATGGGGCTTGGGGCTACAATATTGGCTAGTGTTGCTGGTGGTATGCTTGGAAGTTATATAGGTAGTAAACTTTTTAACAATCAAAACTTTCAAAATAAAAGAAAAGCATCATATAAAAATCCCTCAACTTATAGTAGAAGTAAAAATAGTTTCAATAAAGCAAGAGCTAACTCATCTTCTAAAAGAGGAAATTTTATGAAAAAAAGAGGTGCCACTGCAAGTAAAAGAAGAGGTGGATTTTTTGGTAGAAGTGGCGGAAGCCGAAGATTTGGTGGATAAGTTGAAACTGATAGATATTGAACCACTAGACAAAGAGTAT
>DQSO01000010.1 GCA_015663225.1 Campylobacterales bacterium | reverse complement strand
GTGACAGTTACGACGAGACTAAGATGAAAAATCTTAAAAAGGGTCTTGAAGGTATGCTTGAGAGTCAAGGGTACTATGATAGTGTAGTTGAAATTGATAGTGAAAAAATAAATGCAGAATCCCTATCAACTAAGATAAATGTTAGAAAAGGTGAAAATATATATATCACTAAAGTTAACTTAATAGGTATACAAGCATTTGACCATGATGAGATAAGTAGTGTTATTTCCAATAGAGAAAGAGAATCTTTTGGTTGGTTCATGGGTCGTAATGATGGAAAGCTTAAAGCAAATGAGTTAAAAATGGATCAGCAAAGAATTAGGGAATTTTATCTAAGTGAGGGTTATTTAGATGTAAAAGTTTCAAATCCAGTATTAAGAGCTCATTTTGATAGTTATACTGCTGAGATTACTTATAAAATTTTCGAAGGTAAACAGTATAAAGTAGGCAGTGTCGTAGTTGACTTAGATGATACTATGGAGGGTGTAGCTAAACTTAGAGATGATATTAAACTTATAAGTGGAAAAGTATTTAATGTAAATAAGTTAAAGCAAGATGTTAAGAGTATTCAGGACTTTATGTCAAATCAAGGGTATGCATTTGCACAAATAAATCCTGATATTAAGCAAGATAGAGAGGGGATGCTTGCAAATGTTACATATAGAGTAAAGGCAAACTCTAAAGTAAATGTTGGAAGTATCACTATTAGTGGAAATTCAAGAACAGTTGATAGAGTTATAAGACGAGAGTTGTATCTAAGTGAAGGTGAAGCTTTTAGTCAAAAAGATTTAAAAGACTCTATTGATGCACTTAGAAGAACTGGTTTTTTTAGTGATGTTAAGATAGTACCAAGACAAGTTAGTCGTGATTTGATTAACCTTTTGGTTAAAGTAGAGGAGACTAGTACAGGTAGTATTATGGGTGGTCTCTCTTATGGTAGTTATGATGGACTTGGAGTAAATGCTGGTATTAGTGATAAAAACTTTTTAGGAACTGGTATAGAGCTAGGTACTACAATAGATTATTCAGAAAAAACACTAAATGGAAGTATAAGATTTTATAATCCTAGAGTAAATGATAGTGAGTATAGTCTTGGTGGGAATATATTTGCTAGAAAGTTTGATTATTATGATTATGATGAAGATACAAAGGGTGCAACTTTAACAGTTGGAAAGAGAGTTGGTAGAAATACACATATGTCACTTGGTTATGTTTATGAGAATACAAACTTAACAAACTTATCAGATAGTTTAAAAAGTAGTATATATTATCAAGAGGGAAAAAGTGTAAAAAGTGCATTAGTTCCAGCTATAAGTTATAATAATACTGATGATTTTTACCTACCTCGTCGTGGTGTAATGCTTAATTTATCAGCAGAGTATGCTGGTGTTGGTGGCGATGAAAAGTTTACTAGATACTCTTTTTCAGGTAGGTATTTTCATGGATTTGAAGATCAGTTTGATTATGATTTGATTGCGCGAGCAAGAGTTAAAGTTAGTTATATTGATGATAGAGGAGATCTTCCAATAAATGAAAAGTTATATCTTGGTGGATTTAGTACAGTAAGAGGATTTAAATCTGGTACACTCTCTCCAGTAGATTCTGCTGGTTCACTTACGGGTGCTAAAAACTTAGCTTCAGCTAGTTTGGAGCTGAGTATACCATTGGTTAAGTCAATGGGATTAAGGTTTAAAGCTTTTGCTGATTATGGTATGACTGGGGAAGATAAGTTTAATGAAATAACAAGAAAATCTGTAGGTGCTGGTTTAGAGTGGCCGAAATCACCACTTGGTGTTCCTTTAGAAATCTACTATGCAAAAGCAATTGATGCTAAAGAAGATGATAGAACTACAAAATGGGAATTTAATCTAGGAAGTAAATTTTAGTTAAAAAGGAAGAGGCTACTCTTCCTTTTTAATATAGTTATCTAGTATCAGTTTTAGATAATTTTTATCAGCACTATTTATAATAACTTCATCAAAAATAACACGAAGTTTATCACTAACTCTAGTCTCAAAATTTCTAAACAAGATCAGTGCTGTATTTGATAAAATATCTTTATTTTCAACTAACTTATCAATATTAAGCTCATGTGTCTCTTGATCTAATAGTATTGCTTGATATAAATTAGTTTGAATTTTTTCAAAAAACTCTTCATTTGAATTTGCAATATCAATCTTTTTATATATGCTAGAGAGAACTTTTTCAAATATTTTTGTTTCTACTTTGCTTTTTTTATAGATTAGTATATCTTTTGTATTATCTTCTTTTAATATTTTAGATTTACTTTTAGATGGTAACATATATAAGATTTCTTCTTTATTGATTGCTTCGTCATTATATGTATCACAAGGGTGTATACTGAATTTGTTTAACATATCAATAAGAGTATTTTCTTTTACCGGTTTAGATATATATTCATCCATCCCGATACTTAAAAATCTCTCTTTATCGCCTTTTAGAGCATTTGCAGTTAGAGCTATTATTGGAGTATGTGGTAGTGAGTTGATATTTTCATACTCTATTATTTTTTTAGTAGCACTTAGTCCATCCATTACAGGCATTGCAATATCCATTAAAATCAAATCAAATCTATTTTTTAATACTAAATCTACTGCCTCTTGCCCATCATTTGCTTTTTTTAGAGTGATATTTTTGTATTGATTAAATAACTGCTCCATTAGTTTTATATTGATGGCATTATCTTCAGCAACTAATATATGATATTTGTCTTTTTTTGTCTTTTTTGCTATTGATTTATGCTCAAGAAGTGACAAATTGTCTTGTGTAGAGATATTTGAGAGTATCTCTACTGCTTTAAAAAAGCTTATAGGCTCAACTAGGCTAAGTGTAGTATTATCAGTAGTGATTTTATCCAGATAGTTAACTGTAGGTTTAACAATAAGGAGTTTTTTATTTGTTTTTTCTAAATATGAAAAATCATGGCTTTTATAAATCTCATCAGTTATTACTATAAGATTTGATCTATCAAATAGTGATATATTTTGCTCTACCTCTTCAACTTTAATATAATTTGCATTTGTAGTAAAAAATGATAGGTATGATAAGAAAAATTCTGCTAAGTTTTCATTTTTATTATCAGTTATAATAAGAGGTTTAATATCAGAAAATTTATTTTTATACTCTGCAATTTTTAGTGGTTGAGATTTTTTAAATTCTAATGTAAAGTAAAAACTTGCACCATCATCTTTTTTACTAAATACTTCTAGTTTACCACCAAGTAGTGATATATAATTTGATGATATTGTAAGTCCTAGTCCAGTACCACCATATTTTCTAGTGATTGTTGAATCTGCTTGAGTAAATGCATCAAAAACTTCACTAAGCTCAGATTCACTCATCCCTATACCATTATCTGTTACTTCAAAATATACTTTTTCATTTTCATTATCACTTTCTAGCTTTTTTATTCTTACGGCAATTTTTCCATTATTTGGAGTAAATTTTATTGAGTTTGATATGAGATTTAGTAGTACCTCTTTGACTTTAAGTGCATCTCCAACAAGGTAGCTTTCAAAATTTGGATCCATATAAATTGATAGGTTTATAGATTTTTTAGCAGCTTTTGGAATAAAAAGATCTACTGCATTTTCAAACTCTTCAACAGGAGAAAAAGATATTTGATCTACTTCTACTTTCTTACTCTCTATCTTTGATAAATCTAAAATATTATTTATAATTTCTAGTAAATTATCTGTACTTTTAGAGATTATTTCAACATATTCTTTTAGCTCACGAGGTAAATTTGCTTTTTTTAGAAGGTCAGTAAAACCTACAATACCATTTATAGGTGTTCTTATTTCATGAGACATATTGGCTAAAAATATACTTTTAGAAGCATTTTCATTTTCTGCTTTTTGTCGTTCAATCTCGATTTTGTCAAGAGTTGAATCAAGAAGAGAGTATGCTTCATCAATACCTTGACTACTGTCTAAATCAATTTTTTTATTTAAAAGTGAAGCATCAACTGATTTTTGTAAAAGGAGTTTTAGATTATGATTGTCAATAATATATTTTTTTAGCTTGAAATACTTAAATATCATATAAAAAGAAAGAGGTATTAATATAAAAGATAAAAATATTTTTAGTATTGAAAATTCATTATTAAAAATAACTCTATTTTTTAGATTTGTATAAATAATATTTGTAACATTTTGTATATTATTTAATTTTTCATCCTCAAGACCATACCATATTTGAATATTTGCAGTGTTGTCATAGCCATTTTTAAGGATATTTTTTTTGATGCGATCACTTTTTTTAATAATATTAATAAAGTTTTTATTATTAAGATGTTCGTCTACAATATTTTTAGCATCATTGTCAAGTGAAG
>DQSO01000067.1 GCA_015663225.1 Campylobacterales bacterium | reverse complement strand
TGAATGACTACGAAGCGGATGAAGTTTAGTTAAAACTATAACCTTCTTACCTGCTTTTTTTAACTCTCTCGCCGCTGCAAGACCAGCAAGTCCTGCCCCTACAATAACGGCATCATATTGATGTATAGGTATGCTCATAAAAAGTATCCTTTGTATAATATTTTATTATAACACCATTATATCTATTTTTCCTAAAAGATACAAAATGATATACTTATAAAAAACTTTTTTAGGAGTAGATATGAATGTTAAATTAGAAGTTAGACTGTTTCATTTTAATGTAAAGAGCGATTATCTTGCATACTATACTAAGAATAAAATAACTATAGATGATGAGTTAAAAGTTAAAGACCTTTTAGTAAGTCTTGAGAGTAAAAATCCTAGGTTTAGCTTCAAGAAAAGTTCTATCATGCTACAAATAAATGGTATTTCCATAAAAGGAACACTAACAATAAAAAAGATAGTAGAGCTTTTTGGAAAAGAGTTAACAGTAGAGCCTATATCAACATATAGAGCGATAAAAGATTTAGATATAGATGATAATGACTTTATAGAAAAATACTCACTATTAGAAAAATTTGGAGATGAAAAAGATTTTAAACACTATACAAGTTTAAAAAGAGATTATTATGCTTCAAATACACTAATCTACAATAGAGATTATTATGGTGATTCCATGTTTGCATATGCTTCATATTTAATAGAAAAATACCCTGAAAATGAGAGTGAAATACTAACTATTATTGATAGCCCTGACGGCATAAGATTGTATGAATTTGAAGACAATATATATCCTAAAAACAATACTAAAGAGATAGTTGATGCTATCAAAGAAAAACTTCCTAAAAAAGATGTTCGTGGTTTTACAAAAGAGGCGATGGCTTACTACAACTTAGCCCAAGAGTTGGTTGATAAAGATATAACACCACAAAAAATCAAAGAAAAGTTAAAACGATCATTTAAAGATTTTAAGTTAGCTTATTATGGAATGGATAGAACCAATGAGCTTCTTCTTCTCGCTACTGAAGCATCTATAGTTAGTTTTGATAAACAAACTAAACCAAATGGATTTGATATTGTTTCACATGATAAGAGTGTTGCTTATAAAAAAGCAGGTGAAATAGCTCTTGATGCTTATGATAGCGGGGCAGAGATACTTGTTGTTGATAGTGCTAAAACTCATTTTATGATAGACCAATCAGTTACTAAATGTGAAAGTGCCACAGGAAGAGATATAAGAATACCTGTTGTAAATATTGCTCAAATCATAGCTCTTGCTCTTGGACATACAAATAAAGAAGAACTTGGGCTAGATAAACACAAAATAGAGTTGGGTTTCATATAGACGAGTCATATATAATCTCACTTTTTGACAATGCATTCATCGGTGATGATGGTGCTATTGTTGGTGATAATATCTACTCAAAAGATCTGTTTTGTGAAAACATTCACTTTAAAAGAGAGTGGATGAGTTTAGAACAAATTGCATATAAAGCTATGATAGTAAATATTTCTGATGCAGTTGTTATGAATGCAAAACCAAAATTTGCACTACTTGGTCTTAAACTACCTTCAAATATCAGCAAACAAGAGATAGATGAACTCTCACTAGGATTTAAAAAAGCTTGTAGTGAGTATGGTATAACCATTATCGGTGGAGATACAGTAAGTGGAGATTGTATCGATATATCTATAACCATAATATCTCAAACTACAAACCCAATCAAAAGAGATGGCTTAAATGTTGGCGACATGATATGCTTTACTGGAGAGCTTGGAACCGTACAAAGAGATCTAAATATACTTTTTGAAGGTGGTAAAGTAGCAGATAATTCTAAATTTATCAATCCAATACTACATGATAAGTTCTTTTATGAAGTTAGTGATTATCTGACTTCTGCCTTAGATATTTCCGATGGACTTAGCAAGGAATTATCACGACTTTCAAAGATAAACTCTCTTGGATTTGCTTTTTTTTGTGAGCTAAGTGATGAAGAACTTTGTAGTGGTGAGGAGTATGAGATACTTTTTAGCTTCAATGAAAAAGATTTGGATAAGATTATAAAAATTGCCTCAAAACATAGTGTCAAGATAAATATATTTGCACAAGCAATAAAAGGCAGTTATGAAACAAAATGCAAGGAAAATCACTTTGGATAAATTATATATCTACAGCCACTCTAGCATAAATGTTAGATTTACAAAAAATGCAGATAACTTTGTAGTTGAAGAGATACCACTTTATGAGTTTAGTGGTGAGGGTGAACATCTAGTTTTGAAACTACGAAAAAAAGATACTACAACTTGGGATGCGATAAAAGCCCTATGTGATTTTAGTGGTGCAAAGATGAGAGATTTTGGTTATGCTGGATTGAAAGATAAAGATGGTTTTACTACTCAATATATCTCAATTCATAAAAGTTTTGAGTCAAAATTAGAGGGTTTTTCGCATGATAAGATAAAACTGGTTGAAAAAACTTATCATAACAACAAGATAAAGACTGGACACCTCAAAGGAAATAGATTTTTTCTAAGATTTAAAAAAGTAAATCCTGTAGATGGTCTTAAACTTCAAGAGGTTCTTAAAAATATAAAAGCTCATGGAATCCCAAACTACTTTGGGTATCAAAGATTTGGTCGAGATGGAGACAACTATGATACAGGTCGTGCTATCTTAGAGGGGAAAAGAAAAGAGAGAAATAAAAAGATGAAAAACTTTTTTATCTCAGCTTATCAAAGCCATCTTTTTAACCTTTGGCTATCAAAAAGAGTAGAGATAAGTAGACTTTTTAACTCATTTGAACCTAAAGAGCTATTTGAGCTATTTAACTATCCAATGGAGATTATAAAAAAAGTAAAAGCTCAAGAAAATATCTTTAAACTTCTACCCGGAGATAGACTAAGTCACTACCCTTATGGAAAAATATTTCCATGTGAAGATTTAGCAGAGGAGAGTAGTAGATTTATTGAACGAGATATAACTCCCACGGGTCTACTTCCTGGCAAAAAAGCTCTAAAAGCTGATGGATTAGCTGGAAATATAGAGAGAGATTTTATAAAAGAGTGTGAACCTTTTATGGACAAGATGAACGGAACAAGAAGATTTGCATGGATATTTCCTAGCCACATCGAATCAAAATATATAGAAGAGAGTGCATGGTTTGAGTTTAGTTTTTTCCTTCCAAAAGGAAGTTATGCAACTGCTTTAGTTGAAGAGTTACTGCATGGTAAGGTAGAGCTTTAAAAAGTTCTACACATTAATATATATCTCCCTGTTATCGCCATCAGTAATAAATATTGCTAAAATAGAGTTAAAGCAGGATTTCGGGTTGCTATTTAACCCTATTTTCTAAGAAATAGACTATTAATTTACGTTTCATTTTAACACCT
>DQSO01000171.1 GCA_015663225.1 Campylobacterales bacterium | reverse complement strand
CTTTATTGATACTAAACCAAAATTTTATCAAGATTATTCCATCATCAACGAGTGCATGTTCAATCCCTGGAACTTCTACCATAAACTTTTTATATTGACCCTCTGTACAAAAATCAAATACTGGTTCAACAATAGCTCTGTTATACCAACTACGATCAAAAAATACTATCTCTCCCCTATTTGGAAGATGTTGAAAATATCTTTGAAAGTAAAATTGACCAAGCTCTACATCTGTTGGTTTAGGGAGTGCTACTACTCTAAATTTTCTAGGATTTAGGTACTGGGTAAATCTTTTTATAGCTCCACCTTTTCCTGCAGCATCTCGTCCTTCAAAGATTATCATAACTCGTTTTTTACTCTCATAAACCCAGTTTTGTAGTTTTATGAGTTCAACTTGAAGATCAGTTAACTCTTTCTCATATCGAATAGTTTTAACTGCTTTAGAGAGCCTTTTTTCTTTTACAAGTTGTTTTAGACCACTTTTAGATTTTAAAAGATTGATCTTTTTTTTTAGCTCTTCTAATGCTTGTTTTGATTTATCAGAATTTAACTCTTTTTGAATAACTTCTATATCTTGAAAAATTGTTTTCATATATGCTCCTATAGTTTTCCTGATGGATAAAACTCTTTTGCAATACCTGAGTTTTTAGGGATGATTAATTTTAATTTTCCATTTTTATAGTCAATTTGCTTATATGGGGCTGCATTTAAAGTAAGAGTTAGAAGCCCTATTATAAGTAAAGAGAGTATTTTTTTCATATCTATTTTCCTTGTTTTTGATGGCTACTATAGTTTATATGAAATTCCCTTACAGATAAATATAAGTCAATCATAAGTATCTTTTGCATATAATCGCGGACTAAAATTAAAACAAGGAAACAAAATGTTAGAGGGTATAGTTAGAGAGAGTATCGGTAAGAAAGCTACTAAGGCTTATAGACGAGATGGTTATCTAATTGCTAATATATATGGCAAGGGTATGGATAACTTGAATGTAGCTTTTAAAGAGAATGAATTTATAAAAGCTGTAAGAAGTAAAGAGAGCTTAATATTTGAAGTAAACATAGATGGGAACAGTATTCCAGTTATGATTCAAGAGTATCAAAAACACCCAGTTATAAATAAAATCTTACATGTTGATTTAAGAGTTGCAAAAGCTGGTATGGTTGGAAGATATTTAGTCCCTGTTAAAACTACAGGAACACCTAAAGGTCTTAAAGAAAAAGGTGTTTTAATAATATCTAAAAAAAGACTATTAGTTAAGTGTGATGCGGCTGATTTACCAAATGAGTTTATGCTTGATGTATCTGATTTAGGTCTTAAAGATAGTATTCTAGTTAGAGATATTGAAGTACCTGCAAATGTAACTATGATGGACGCTGATACAGTATCAGTAGTTGGTCTAATAAAAGCTAAATAGTTTTTTTATGAACCTCATAGTAGGGCTCGGTAATCCTACTTCAAAATATAAAAAAAATCGACATAATATTGGTTTTATGGTTATTGACTCTTTAGTTGATAGCCTAAAAGCCAATGATATTTCTAAAAAAGAGTTCAAAGGCAAACTGTTTAAATCCCCTAAAACTATGCTATTAAAACCAGATACATTTATGAATCTCTCTGGAGAGAGTGTATTAGCTGTTTGTAGTTATTATAAAATTGATATTGAAAATATTGTAGTTGTACATGATGAGTTAGATATTGAGTTTGGTAGAATTAAACTAAAATATGCTGGTAGTAGTGGTGGGCATAATGGACTAAAATCTATAGATAAACTGGTTGGAAATGAATACCTAAGAGTTAGATCTGGTATTGGTAGACCAACTGCTGGTAAAGATATATCTAACTATGTTTTGAGTGATTTTTCAAAAGATGAAACTCTTTGTTTAGAAAAAATTATAAATCTGAGTGCAGAAATATCACTTGAATTATTACAAAATGAACTAAAAGATGTACAAAATAGTTTTTCTTCCAAAAAAAGTATCTGCGAATGAAAAAGTATCAACTACTAATATTAAAAAAATATTTTAAATCATTTTTAACTATATTTATTGCACTAACTATCTTTTTTACTGGAGTTGATATTGTAAGTAATATCTCAAAACTTCCAGATGCAGCAAATATGAAAATACTTTATAGTATTAATACAATGTTATACTTTTCATCTTATATATTAGGTCTTTGTATAGTATTTGCTATGATTTCTACAGTAGTTCATTTTATAAAAGAGAGTGAATTGGTGGTTCTATATGCACTTGGAACTTCAAAAAAAGCTCTTTTAAAACCTTTTATCATGTTAGCTTTGATATTTATATCAATATTTATTTTATTGCAGAATTTTTCTTTTTATGTTAGTGCTCAACAAATATCATCAAATATTAAACACTATGGTAAGAGTTCACAACTCAATGAAAATCTTTTTTTAAAATCAGGTAGTAGTTATATCTATATATCAAAGCTTGATAAATTAAAAAAAGAGGGAACTGATATAAAAATATATGAAGTTGATGGTGGTGACTTGATAAGAGTTGTACGAGCTAAAAAAGGAGTTTTCATAGATAACTATTGGCTTTTAGAAGATGCAGAAGTTACTTTAAAGCCAAGATTAAATGAAGGTAGTGAAGAAAAAGTATTAAAAGTTTTCACAAAGAAGAAGATGGAGGTTTTAGCTGGGTTTAAGCCAGAAATCATGGATAGTCTATATGATAATGCACATCAGCTTACTATTATGGATTCTATAAAAGCTTTAACTTTGTTGGCGGATAAGGATATTAGTCTTATTGGGATTAAGGCAAGTCTATATAAAAGTATTATATATCCATTTTTTGCACTTTTTTTGATGATTATACTATTTTTTAGGCTACCTATTCAAAGACGAGGAGAAAATATAGCTATGCTGTCTGGTGGACTATATTTTATAGCTCTTATTGTTTGGGGAATACTATTTCTGTTTATAAGAATATCTCAAAATGGAAGTGTTACTCCAGAAGTTGGAATAATATTGCCAACTTTTTTGCTTGGTATATATGCAATTTTTACCTATAAGAAAAATACTAAATCTTTTTGATAAAATAAAATAATTAAATTACTTAGGATAGATAATGAACTTTAAAAAGTTAGCCGATGATTATGGTACACCGTTATATGTATATAATTTTGATTATATGAAAGATAGATTTGATGAGTTAAAAGAGGCTTTTAGAGGTAGAAAATCTATGATTTGTTATGCAGTAAAAGCAAACTCAAATATATCAGTTATTAAACATTTTGCCAAGATGGGTAGTGGTTGTGACTGTGTATCTATTGGAGAGGTAAATCGTGCTTTAAGAGCTGGAGTAAGTAGTTATAAGATTATATTTTCTGGTGTTGGAAAAAGAGATGATGAGATTAAAGAGGCACTAGAAAAAGATATATTACTTATAAATTTAGAGAGTGAAGCAGAGCTTAAGCGAGTAGAGATGATTGCAAAAGAGCTTAATCTAACAGCTAGAATAAGTGTTAGAGTAAACCCAAATATCGATCCTATGACTCATCCTTATATTTCTACAGGGTTGCATGAGAGTAAGTTTGGAGTGGATATTGATAGTGCAAAGAGGATGTATATAGTTGCAAAAAATTCAAATAACTTAGATCCAGTAGGTATACACTTTCATATAGGTAGTCAACTTACAGAGTTAAATCCTATAAAAGAGGCTAGTGAAATAGTTTCAGATTTGGTTAGAAGTCTTAAAGTGTTAGATATAAATATAAAGTTTTTTGATATTGGTGGTGGTATTGGAGTTAAGTATGACAATGAAGAGAGAATAAAACCGTATGATTATGCACAGGCTATTTTAAAAACTCTTTCTGGTTTAGATATGACAATAATATGTGAGCCTGGGCGATTTTTGACTGCAAATAGTGGATATTTTTTAACTAAAGTATTGTATGAGAAGGTCAATGTTGATAAGAGGTTTGTAATAGTTGATGGTGCTATGAATGATCTGCTTCGCCCTGCACTTTATAATGCTTATCATAAAGTTGAAATTTTAAATGATTCTAAAGAGAGCTCAATCGCAAATCTTGTAGGACCTGTTTGTGAGAGTGGAGATTTTTTTGCAAAAGATATAGAGCTACCAAAAACTTCTCATAATGATTTAGTTGTTGTTTACTCTGCGGGTGCTTATGGTTTCACTATGAGTAGCAACTATAATACAAGAGGCAGAGCTTGTGAAGTTAGTGTAGAAAATGAAAAAGTGAGAGTGATAAGACGGCGAGAGAGTTTTGAGGATATGATAGCTTTAGAGACAGATTTAGGAGACTAAGATGAAACTTGAAGATTTAAGAGATGAGATTGATAGTATAGATAATGAGTTATTAAAACTTTTAAATAGTCGCATGGAAGTTGTTAAAAATGTTGGTAAATTTAAGCAAAATACAAAAGGTGCTATATATCGACCAGAACGAGAGAAACAGATAATCCAAAGACTAGCAAATCAAAGTGATGGAGAGATGAGCTATAGTGCGATTGAAGCTATATTTATGGAGTTGTTTGCAATAAGTCGTAATCTTGAACTTCCTGAAAAGGTTGTTTATTTAGGACCAGAGGGAAGTTATTCTCATCAAGCAGCAAGAAGAAAGTTTGGGGCTATGAGTAGTTATATGCCGTTAGCTTCAATAGAATCAGTTTTTAAAGTTCTTGAACATGGTGAAGCTAAGTATGGAGTAGTTCCTATTGAAAACAATACTGATGGTGCAGTTGGAGCAACACTTGATAGCTTGGCAAAGTATAAATCTTTGATAGTTGCTGAGGAGTACATGGAGATACATCACTCTTTTGCTACAGAACTAGATGATTTGAAAAAGATAGAGACTATCTATTCGCATCCTCAAGGATATAACCAGTGTATCAATTTTTTAGATGAGCATTTTTTAACTGATATTGAATTTATTCCTACTCGTTCTACCTCTGCCGCAGCTGCTAGAGCTAAACATGATACAAATTCAGCGGCAATTTGTTCAAAGATTGCAGCTAAGATAAATAACCTGCCAATTCTTTTTGAAAAGATAGAGGATAATGAAGCAAATAGAACTAGATTTTTGATTTTAAGTAATGTTAAAAATCAAAAAAGTGAGTTTGATAAGACTTCAATCTTAGCTAAACTTGATGATAAAACTGGAAGCTTAGTAGATTTTTTGCAAAAGTTTAAAAATAGTGGTATAGATCTTCTGAAAATTGAGTCTCGTCCTATAAAAGAGGAGAAGTTTAAATCTATGTTTTTTATAGATTTTGATGGTCATATTGATGATGAAAATGTTAAAAAGTTTTTTGATGATAAGGCAAATAATCTTAAATGGCTTGGAAGTTATGTAAATGGAGAAGATAGGTGAAGTTTAATAGTGAGTTAGATGATATTGTTACTTACGAGGGTGGAAAGCCTATTGAACTTGTAGTTCGAGAGTTTGGTATAAAAGAGGAAGATGTTATAAAACTTGCATCAAATGAAAATCCAAATGGCACAAGTTTAAATGTTATCGAGGCTATAAAAGAGCATGCTAGTAAAGTAAGTATCTATCCTGATGATAGTATGTATCGTTTGAAAGATTCTCTAGCTGAGAGATTTAGAGTAGAGAGTGAAAATATCATAATTGGTGCAGGAAGTGACCAAGTTATTGAGTTTGCTATAAGAGCTAAAGCAAATAAAAATTTAAAAATTCTAACAGCTGGTATTACATTTGCAATGTATGAGATATATGCAAAGCAGATAGGAGTAGAGGTTGTTAAAACAAACTCTATTACTCATAATCTTGATGAGTTCTTAACTATCTATAAAAATAACAGAGATGAAATAGGAATTATATTTTTATGTTTGCCAAATAATCCGCTTGGAGAGAGCATACCAACCAGAGAAGTATATAAATTTATTTCTGAAATAGATAGTGATACTTTAGTTGTTGTTGATGGGGCTTATCAAGAGTATGCTATTTTTAAAGATAAAAAGTATGAAGTTGTTCCTAGTGATTTGATAGATAGATTTCACAATGTCTTATATCTAGGTACATTTTCAAAAGCTTACGGATTAGGTGGTATGAGAGTAGGATATGGTATAGGACAAAAGAGTATTATTGATGTATTATATAAACTTCGTCCACCATTTAATATAACTACACTCTCAATTGAAGCTGCATTAACAGCATTAGAAGATGAAAAGTTTGTTGAGGATTCTCTTAGATTGAACTTTAATCAGATGAAAAGGTATGAAGAGATAGCTGATAAAAATCAAATAGATTATATTAATAGTTATACTAATTTTATTACTTTAATCTTTAATGAAAAATATAGTTCAAAAGAGATAGCTGATATTTTACTTAGGGAAGGTATAATTGTGCGAGATTTGACTAGCTATGGTTTAAATGCTATTCGAGTTACTATCGGGCAACCTCGCCAAAATGATAGATTTTTGGAGAGTTTTGAAAAAATATTATTAGGCTAGAAAATGAATTTTAGTATGCTACTTGAACAAGTAACAAGACTTTTAAACGGGTTAACAGGACGACAAAAAGCAGTTATTGGTGTTTCAACATTTTCAGTTATTGCATTTATAGTTT
>DQSO01000021.1 GCA_015663225.1 Campylobacterales bacterium | reverse complement strand
TTACCATTATCTTGACTTACTATAAAAAATCCATCTCCTTGTATAGCCATATCGGTATTTTTACTTGTTGTTTGGATTGAACCTTGAGAGAACATTCTTGTTACAGAACTAATCTCTGTTCCTAGTCCAACTTGCATAGGATTTTTACCACCTATACTTCCTTGTGGTGCAGTTGCTATCTTTGAAGTTTGAGAGAGTAAATCAGAAAAATTTGCTCTTGAATATTTAAATCCATTTGTATTTACATTGGCAATATTATTACCCTCTATATCCATTGCTATTTGGTGTGCATTTAGTCCAGTAACTCCAGACCATAACGATCTCATCATAATGCTATCCTTTTTATTGTTATTTAATTATTATATAGCAACTACTGTTCCTACTTTTTTAAGTATTTAAATAGTTAACTTTATCTCTTCATATTTATTGCATTTTGTATCATCTGGTCACTTGTTGTAATACTCTTTGAACTTGCATCAAATGCTTTTTGCATAACTATGAGTTCAGTCATAGCAGCTGAGAGGCTTACATTACTTTGCTCAAGATGTCTATTTGTTATATTTTGCTGCATAACATTTCCATTTTTATCTTTTATAAAAACTGGTTTTCCACTATTTGTACTCTCCTGAAAATATATTGGCGATGTTTGTTTTAATCCCATTTCATTTTGAAAATTTACAACCATTATTTTATATATTGGTACACTTTTACCATTATCAAATACTGCTTCTATATTTCCCAAAATATCTATACCATAATCCTTTAAACCAGCATAAGAGTGACCATCTTGAGAAACAGCTTTACCTTCTACTTCAGAGTTATATGATACTAATCCAGAACTTCCATTTCCAAAATCAAGTGCTACATTGGAGTTATCACTATCAATGCTTGTTAAAGTAGAAGATTTTAAAAAACCCTTTTCATCAAATATTACTTGTCCTAATTTACTATTTAATTCATTATTATCTTCATCAGTAATAATTGCTGTTGCATCCCAAATAATATCGGTAGGTCCTTGTGGTACAACTTTTTCAAATGTTATATTTAAAAAGTTTTTTCCTCCATCAGCTCTATATAAGACAGAACGATAAACAGCTTTATTTGAAACTTCTATTTTATCTCCAGAATCGTCAAAACTATATATAGGTGTTGAATTTAAATTTCCAGACATTTTTACAAAAGTTGTTCTCTCTGGAGGAAGTGTTAGTTCATCAGGAAGAACTATTGGAGTACGATTATTTATATCTGTTAGCTCTATATCTCCTACATTCTCATTGGTTACAATCCCATTTTGGATATTATTTGCTGATTGACCCATAACATAATTTCCAAAAGTATCTACTAAGTTTCCATTTCCATCTCTATTGAAAGATCCATTTCTTGTATAGTAGTGTCCACCACCTACATCTTGAATATTAAACCAACCTTTACCACCAATAGCTAAATCAAACTGCCCGTCCGTAGGAATAAGTGAACCAGTTGACATATCAAAAGAAGTTGTTGCAGCGGTACTTCCTAAACCTATATCATCAGAAGATGAACTCCCAAATGAATTTTGCAACTGAGCACTAAAGATTGTTGAAAACTCTGCACTTGTAGATTTATAACCTGTTGTATTTATATTTGTTATATTATTTGCAACAATATCCATACCAAACTGATGAGTTTTAATACCTGATATTCCATTGTAAAATGAACTATTCACTGTTAACTCACTTTCTCTTCAAAAATCTCTTGAACTTCATCAAAAGATATAAATGAACCATTGATTTTTAAATATGTTTTTTCATCTTCAAACTTAACTGATTCTATTTTATATGTACCAAAATCAGCTGCTAATCGAATAGGTTGTTGTCCTTCATAAGAAGCTTGTATGGTATACTCTCCTTCTATAGCTTTTTCACCATTATCTTTTATACCGTCCCAGCTAAATAGAGCTTTGCCTTGTATGGTCTCGCCTATATCTATAGTTTTTACAACTTCTTTATTTGAATTATAAATTTTTATATTTCCTTCTTTTACATCTTCTTGAAAATCTAACTCAAAGTTTATAGGTCTTAAACTACCATCTTCATTTTCAATCAATGTTCCACTTTTATCTATTGTTCTATATGCTTCATACTCACTATAAATTTTGTATTCACCAGTATTTGCTTTTTCACCTGCATCTGTTAGTCCGTCCCAAGTAAAGGAGTGTCTACCTTTTGTCATTTCATCTAATTTAATTATTTTTACAAGATTATTTTGATCATTATAGATTTTAATTTCACCTGATTTAACACCTTCATTAAAAACTAAATCAAAATTTACAGGACTTAAACTACCATCAATATTTTTATTTAAATCTACCTTTGTATCTAGCCTAGCCATCTTACCTATTGATGATACTGCTGCAAAATTTTTATTGTCTTTAAAACTATTACTTAACTGTTCTAATGCTTTGTTTGTATTTTGCTGAGCTTCAAGGGCTGCTAGTTGAGATGTTTGAGTTAAAATTTCTCCACTATCCATTGGTGCTGTTGGATCTTGATACTGAAGTTGAGTGATAAGAAGTTTTAAAAAATCATCTTTATTTAACGTACTATTTGGGTTTACACTTATTCCATCAAGTGCTGAACTACTACTACCTATACTTAAATCTGCCATCTTTTTCTCCTATACATATCTTGGTGTTACTATCTCAAAGTTTTCGCTATCAGCTTCAAACTCTTCAAAATTCTCATCTAACTCTCTTGATTTTTTGCTCTGTTGATTATCTTTTGGATTTTTACCATTTTCATTGAAATTCATACTTAGTTCACTAAATCCCATATTTATAAGTGAGGTTTTAAACTCTGCTTGATTTTGTGAGAATAGTGCTATTGTATTTTGATTTGAGTTTACATTTATATGTAAGTTATTTCCTCTATTTATAATAGTTACATCAACCTCACCAAGTCCCATAGGGTTTAGTTGCATCTTAACTTTCATAAGAGGTGGTTTATATGCTTCTACTTTTTCTTTAAAATCCATTGCAAAAGAATCAAATGTTCTTTTAAACTGAACTGGCTCTTTATCATGTGAAGTTTTTTGAGTTGAAACTATAGTGTCAATTTTTTGAATATGTGGTTTATCAACTTCCACTTCAACATCACTTTGGGATACTTTAGATTCACTGTTTTCAACAGATTTTAAAATTTGAGATAAAGTAATTTGTGGTTTTTTTATATCAATATTCTTAATATCATGTAGAATATTAGATTTAGTAGAATCTACTTTTTGAACTTGCTCTATCTTTTTATCTATTTTAACTTCTATATCATCTTTTTTATTATCTATTTTTTCACCAGTTTTTGTTACTACTTGAACTTGTTTTGGGATATTATCTGTTTTATTTATAACTTCAGTAATTACTTTTGTTTTAACTATATTTTCTTCTGTCTTTTGCTGTGTTTTTATAACTTTTATATCTTGTACAACTAATTTGTCATCTTGATTTTTAATAGTTACTTTAGTATTAAGTTGTTTATCATCACTATTTTTTACTACTGGTTTAATATCCAATTTAGTAACTTTATCTATATTTTTATCTTCATCTTTAATTTTATTTAAATTTACTAACAACTCTTTTAATGTATGCTCTTTTGGTATAGTATTTTTTACATCTGTTGAGAGTTGTGCTACCCTGCTTTCAAGCTTGTTTTCTATAAGTTTAAATATATCTTCACTCTTTAACTGCTTTATTGCTTGTATATTTTGAGTGTCAATCGCTAATTCTTCTTTAAAAAACTGGAAATTTTTAACTTCTATATCATACTTTTTAGCAACTTGTAGAAGTTCTTTTATATTTGTTGCACTTTTTATATCTATTTGGAAGTTTTTATCACTTAATAGTGGTTTTAACTCTTTAGAATCTATTGAAAAATCTTCAATAGACTTATCATCCATCGAATTTTTTAGTAAAACTGCTAACTTTAATAGATCTTCTACTGATATAGTATCAATATCTTTTATACTATCTAGATTTAACTCTTCACCTGAAAAAGCTGTTATTATATTTTTATCTTTTTCACTAGATGATGAAAGATTTAGAAGTTTTTCTAATAGAAATGCTTTTGAACTATCATCTTTTGCACTTCCAAGTAACTCTTCAATAATACTTTCAAAAAAATTACCATCTTCACTTTCTTCTAATCCTTTTATATCTTTTGATAAAAATTTAATATCTTTATTATTTACTGCTGCATCTAAAGTCATCATTGACATACTTTAACCTTTATCTATTATTTATAAGAATTTAATAGCAAAATATATTCCAACATTGTAATTTTTTTAGGAATTTAGACATAATACTCAATATTATGCTTTTGCAAGATAGACTAAGGGGAGATTTATTAGTTATAAAAAGAGATAAATCTTTTGTAGTAGTGATGGATTTTAAAAAGTATTAACTTTTTGTCTTATATAATCTCTTTTATATCTTGGAAGAGTTCTCTTAAACTTCTATCATAGATAAAGAGTCTATAGAAACTAATCCAAACTTTTTACTATCATATGAACTTCTTATACTCTCGCCAAGAAGCAGAAGTCTATTTTTTGGTATCACTCCAGTTGAGAGGGTCAATACTCCAAAACTCTTTCTCTCTTTAAAACTATATGACTCACCTAAAGAGTTAAATAGTGGTTTTTTATTAATATAGAGTTGGTACTTATTTTTTAACTTTTTTATCTCCAATAAATCACCCTCTTGTGCTTTAATAATTTTGGCTAGATTTATGTTGTTTCCCCAACGATAGAGTACTACTTCACCAAGACGAGGTTTGTTACACTTATAGTAAGCTCCCAGCAAAAGAAGTTTTGTACCATTTAAGACAACAGGAGCTATAGAGTTTCCCTCTAGTGTTCTTACATCTGAATAGTCTATACAAGTTAAGTTTGCTTTTAAAGTGGTATCCGCATTGAGCTGACAAGTTGTAATAGATAATAATGCAAAGTTGTAATACTGACTTATTCAGCTTATTTAGATATAATTCGCAAAAATTTAAAAAATTATAGGATAAATTATGCAAGAGATTAGAAACATAGCAGTTATTGCTCATGTTGATCATGGTAAAACAACTTTAGTAGATGAGCTACTTAAACAATCTGGTACTTTTGATGAGCATACCCAGACAGATGAGAGAATGATGGATAGTAATGATATAGAAAAAGAGAGAGGTATTACAATCCTTGCTAAAAATACAGCTATCACTTATAATAATTATAAAATCAATATTATAGATACTCCAGGTCATGCTGATTTTGGTGGAGAAGTTGAGCGAGTTTTAAAGATGGTGGATAGTGTACTTTTACTTGTTGATGCACAAGAGGGTGTTATGCCTCAAACTAAGTTTGTTGTAAAAAAAGCTCTTGAACTTGGAATAAGACCAATAGTTATAATAAATAAAATAGATAAAGCTGCTGCAGAACCTGATCGTGTTGTTGATGAGATATTTGACCTATTTGTTGCTCTTGATGCAAATGACGAGCAGTTGGAATTTCCAGTAGTTTATGCTGCTGCTAAAAATGGTTATGCAAAAATTAATTTAGAAGATCCTGATGATAATATTCTTCCTATTTTAGACACTATCATAAAAGAAATTCCTAAACCAAAAGGAAGTGTTGATAATCCACTACAACTTCAAGTATTTACACTTGATTATGACAACTTTGTTGGAAAAATCGGTATTGCTAGAATATTTAATGGTAAAATTTCAAAAAACCAAAATGTAACTTTAGTTAAAGCAAATGGTGAAAAAGTACCTGGTAGGATTAGTAAACTAATCGGTTTTCACGGGCTTGAGAGAATAGATATTGATGAAGCATTTAGTGGTGATATAGTTGCTGTTGCTGGTTTTGATACTCTTGATGTTGGAGATACACTAGCTGATAGTGCAAATCCAGTTGGATTGGATCCACTACATATTGAAGAGCCTACACTATCGGTTACCATGAGTGTAAATAACTCTCCTCTTGCTGGAACAGAAGGTAAGTTTGTAACTTCAAATAAGATTGCTGAGAGATTAGAGGCAGAGATGCAAACTAATATAGCTATGAAATATGAGAGTAGTGGAGAGGGTCACTTTAAAGTTTCAGGTCGTGGTGAGTTACAGATAACAATACTTGCAGAAAACATGAGAAGAGAAGGTTTTGAGTTTAGTATTGGTCGTCCAGAAGTTATCATCAAAGAGATTGATGGTGTATCTATGGAGCCATTTGAACACTTAGTTGTTGATGTTCCTGATGAGTTTACTGGTGTTGTTATTGAAAAACTTGGTAAGAAAAAAGCAGATATGACAAGTATGACTCCTACGGGAGATGGTCAAACTAGAATTGAGTTTGAAATACCTGCTCGTGGACTTATCGGTTTTAGAAGTCAATTTTTAACTGATACTAAAGGAGAGGGTGTTATGAATCACTCTTATTTAGATTATAGACCTATTATGAGTGGTATTGAACACCGTATGAATGGTGCACTTACTTCTATGGAAAATGGAATAGCTCTTGGTTTTTCAATAGCTAACTTACAAGAGAGAGGTGTTATGTTTATCAAACCTCAAGATAAAGTATATGTAGGAATGATTATAGGTGAACACGCAAGAGCAAATGATTTAGATGTAAACCCTATAAAAGGTAAACAACTTTCAAATGTAAGAAGTAGTGGTGCTGATGATGCTATAAAGCTTGTTCCACCAAGAACTCCTACACTAGAGAGTGCTTTAGAATGGATAGAGGAAGATGAGCTTGTTGAAGTTACACCAATAAGTATAAGAATAAGAAAAAGATATCTTGATCCTACAGTTAGAAAGAGAATGACAAAAAAAGCTAAAGCATAAGCTGTTAACTCTTTTTGTGTAATATTCTGTTAATACAAATACAAAAGGAGAAATAATGGAAATTTCAGATTTAATAAGTATGGGTGCTTCACTTTTTAAAGATAAAATTGGTGCTGATGGAGTAGATTCAGATGCAATTTCAAATGCTTTATCAGGGCTTGTAACAAATAGTGAAGGTGGTCTTGACTTATCAAATATTATCTCATCACTTGGTGACGGCAATATAGGGTCAATCATAGCTTCATGGGTTGGTAGTGGAGAAAATGAAGCTATTGATAGTGAAGGCTTATCAGCACTGTTAGGTAGTGATAAAATCTCAGAATTTGCAGATATATTAGGAATAGATACCGACACAGCTCTTAGTGGCTTACAAGATGCACTACCTAATATGATAGACAATGCTACAGGAGACGGTAGTGGAATAGTTGACTCGCTCGGTGGAGTTGATGGTCTGATGGATATGGCTAACAAATTTTTTAAATAGTTGAAATATATTAAACTTTTATTAATATTGTACGATTATACTTGAGTTAATAAATATATAGGAGAAACAATGGGTTTATACAATAGAGATTACTCTAAAGATCAATCTACTAACTATCAACATGAAGAGGTAGTATCAGGCGAAAGAGATTTAGCTACATTTATAAAACAAACTTATCAGCTATTTGCTGGAAGTCTACTTGTGGGTGCAGCTGGTGCTTATGTTGGTATGGGAGTACCTGCAATAGCAGAGTATTACTGGGGATTTGTAATATTGGAATTTGCTCTAATATTTATTATAGGTTTTGCTAAAAATAAGCCAGGTTTAAATATGGCAATGTTATTTGCTTTTGCACTGATTTCTGGGCTTGTTATGAGTGTTTTAGTAGGTAAATTTATATCAGCAGGTGCTAGTGGAATAGTAGTCAATGCCCTAATACTCACAACTGTTGCTTTTGGTGGCTTATCAGTTTTTGCTATGAACACAACTAAAGATTTTACAACAATGGGTAAGTTTTTATTTATAACTCTTATAGTTGTTATTG
>DQSO01000065.1 GCA_015663225.1 Campylobacterales bacterium | reverse complement strand
GATATTAAATCAAGAACAATAGTTTTACTATATATCGTACTACATCGCTCTAGTTAATCAAAAAATTTTTCTTGATAATGGTTATATAGTTCAACTCTCTCTATGACATCCCCTATATTTATAGATTGCTAAAGGGGATATATTTTAAGCGATATTAAAGCCTTTTTTAAATATTATGGCGGGTCTTAATTTTACACGAAAGGAATTAATGTGCCAACTATAAATCAGTTGATAAGAAAAGAAAGAAAGAAAGTGGTTAAAAAATCAAAATCACCAGCATTGGACAGTTGCCCTCAAAGAAGAGGGGTATGTACAAGAGTATATACAACTACACCAAAAAAACCTAACTCAGCTTTAAGAAAAGTTGCAAAAGTTAGATTAACTAGTGGTTTTGAAGTTATTAGCTACATCGGTGGTGAGGGTCATAATCTACAAGAACACTCTATAGTATTAGTTAGAGGCGGTAGAGTAAAAGATCTTCCTGGTGTTAAGTATCATGTTGTTCGTGGTGCTTTAGATACTGCAGGTGTTGCAAACAGAAGAGTTGCAAGAAGTAAATACGGTACAAAAAAACCTAAATCATAGGTTTTAAAGTTATAAATAAATAAAATTTGGGCAGGTTCAACCCTATGAATGTTGGTTGAGTTTGAGTAAATTGAAAAAATTGAAGGAAGAACATTGAGAAGAAGAAAAGCTCCCGTTAGAGAGATTCTAGCAGATCCGATATATAATTCTAAATTGGTTTCAAAATTTATCAATAGTATCATGCTACAAGGTAAAAAAAGTGTAGCAGCAAAGATTTTTTATGAAGCGATAGAAATAATTGATAAAAAATCAGAAGATGATATAAAAGGTATCGATATATTTTATAAGGCTGTTGAAAATATTAAGCCAGTTATGGAAGTTAAAAGTAGAAGAATTGGTGGTGCAACATACCAAGTTCCTGTAGAAGTTAGACCAGTTCGTCAACAAGCACTAGCTTTAAGATGGTTAATTACTTTTACAAGAAAAAGAAGTGAAAGAACGATGAAAGATAGATTAGCAAACGAGCTAATGGATGCTGCAAATGAGAGAGGTTCTTCGTTCAAAAAGAAAGAAGATACTTATAAAATGGCAGAAGCTAATAAAGCATTTGCTCACTACAGATGGTAATAGGAATTTAGTATGGCAAGAACGCATAAACTAGAAGATGTAAGAAATATTGGTATCGCAGCTCATATTGATGCTGGTAAGACTACTACAACAGAGAGAATACTTTTTTATACAGGTGTTGAGCATAAAATTGGTGAAGTTCACGATGGTGCTGCTACTATGGATTGGATGGAACAAGAACAAGAGAGAGGTATTACTATTACTTCTGCTGCAACAACTTGTGAGTGGAATAAAAAACAGATAAATATTATAGATACACCAGGCCATGTTGATTTTACTATTGAAGTTGAGAGAAGTATGAGAGTGCTTGATGGAGCTGTTTCAGTATTTTGTGCTGTTGGTGGTGTTCAACCTCAAAGTGAAACAGTTTGGAGACAAAGAAATCGTTATGGTGTACCTTCGATTGTATTTGTTAATAAGTATGATAGAGTTGGTGCTGACTTTTATGAAGTTGAGAGACAAATACGAGATAGACTAAAAGGTAATCCAATTCCAATTCAACTACCAATCGGTGCTGAAGAGAGTTTTCAAGGTGTTATTGATCTTGTTAAAATGAAAGCAATTGTTTGGGATAAAGATGCTAAAATGGGTTCTAGCTATCATGTAGAAGATATTCCTGAAGATATGATGGAAATATCTGAAGAGTATCGTGAGAAGATGATTGAGAGTATCGCAGAAGTTGATGGTCAAGAAGAGCTTATGGAAAAATTCTTAGAAGGTGAAGAGATCACTGAAGAGGAAATCAAAGCTGGAATTAAATCTGCAACTATTGGTATGCATATTGTGCCAATGACAGTTGGTAGTGCTTTTAAAAACAAAGGTGTTCAAACTCTACTTGATGCTGTTGTTGATTATTTACCATCTCCAATTGAATCAGCTCCTATTAAAGGTACTGAAATGGATGATAAAGAAAAAGAGGTTATTGTAGCATCAACTGATGATGGTCACTTCGCTTCACTAGCATTTAAAATTATGACTGATCCATTTGTTGGACAGCTTACATTTATAAGAGTATATAGAGGTTCTTTATCATCAGGTTCATATGTACATAATACAACAAAAGATAAAAAAGAAAGAATTGGTCGTATCATGAAAATGCATGCGATTAAAAGAGAAGAAGTTAAAGAGATTTATGCAGGTGAAATTGGTGCTGTTGTTGGTCTTAAAAATACAACTACTGGTGATACTTTATGTGATCCTGAAGATAAAGTTGTACTTGAAAGAATGGATTTTCCAGAACCAGTTATATCTGTTGCAGTTGAACCAAAAACTAAAGCTGATCAAGAGAAAATGGGTATTGCTTTACAAAAACTAGCTCAAGAAGATCCTTCTTTTAGAGTTGAATCTGATGATGAAAGTGGTCAAACTATTATCTCAGGTATGGGTGAACTTCACCTTGAGATTCTTGTGGATCGTATGATGAGAGAGTTTAAAGTTGAAGCTGAGATTGGTCAACCACAAGTTGCTTATAGAGAGTGTATTAAAGAAAAAGTTAGACAAGAGTATAAATATGCAAAACAATCTGGTGGTCGTGGTCAGTTTGGTCATGTTTACTTAGAACTTGAGCCAATGGAAGCTGGTTCAGGATATGAATTTGTAAATGATATTAAAGGTGGGGCTGTTCCTAGAGAATATATTCCTGCAGTTGATAAAGGTTGTAAAGAAGCTATGGCTAGTGGTGTATTAGCTGGTTATCCTATGGAAGATGTTAAAGTAACACTTTATGATGGTTCATACCATGATGTTGATTCAAGTGAGATGGCATTTAAACTTGCTGCTTCAATGGGTTTCAAAGAGGGTTGTAGAAAAGCTGGAGCTGCTATCATGGAACCAATAATGAAAGTTGAAGTTGAAGTACCTGAAGACTATATGGGTGATGTTATTGGTGACCTTAATAGAAGAAGAGGACAAGTTGAAGGTATGGATGATAGAGCTGGTAATAAAATTATTAATGCTTTTGTTCCACTTTCAGAGATGTTTGGTTACTCAACAGATTTAAGAAGTGCAACTCAAGGTCGTGCTACTTATGCTATGGAATTCCATCACTATATGGAAGTACCAAGAAATATATCTGAAGAGATTATTAAAAAGAGAAATGGTTAATATCTAACTAAACTTTTTTAAAAGGTGAGGCTCTTTCGGGTCTCACCTTCTTTTGCCTATATTTTAAATATTTCCTTATCTTCAATAATTCTACTTTAAATAAAGTTCAAGTTACTGGAGATGATCTGATATCTAAAACTACTAGTGCCAATAAAACAATAAGACTATATCATGTCAAGAAAAGTTTAAACAGCTACTAAGTAAAAGTAAAATTATATTTAACCCTAACTCTTCGAATATAAAACTTGAGAGTTTTATTTTATTAGATAAGTTAGTATTGATAGCAAAGGATTGCTCACATGATACTATTGTTATTGGTGGATATACAGACTCAGATGGTAGTGAAAGTTACAATAAATAGAGAAAAAATTAAAGGATGCTAAAAAGAAATTGATTAAAATAATAATCAATGGCGAGAAAAAATTAAAAATATTTTAGAAAATTAAAATATAACTCCTTTTAACTAAAGCTTTAAAAGAAGTTGCCCTCTTTTTATAACTTTTATACAAATATTCTAAATTACAATACAAACTTCAACTAAATTATTATAAAATAATTCAAATAAATTTTACGGAGTCTCTATGGAAGTAAATCTTGTTACTGAAGCACTAAAGTTTTTGGTGCTAGGCATGAGTGTAGTTCTACTATTTTTGGTGCTTATGATAAATGTGATAAAAGTACAAGCCAAATTAATAGCTAAATTTTTCCCTGAAGAAAAATCATCAGTTGTAAAGAAAACTACTGTTGTAAGTCCTCAAAATAGTGATAAAAGTAAGATAATTGCTGCAATTACGGGTGCTTTGATACATCATAATAGTCATAAAT
>DQSO01000033.1 GCA_015663225.1 Campylobacterales bacterium | reverse complement strand
CAGTTGGTTTACCAGCTTCATCTTCACTCATTGTTGAATCTATAATATCATCATGTACTTGAAAAAGTAACCCTATTTTCAATCCAATCTCTTCAAGTAACTCAATATCATGTGAAGACAATCCTGAGATAATTGCCCCCATCTTCAGTGATGTTGAAATTAACTTTGCAGTCTTATGAATATGCAAAAAAGTTAACTCATCAATAGATAATTTTTGATTTTCAAAATAACAATCAATAGCTTGACCAAGAACCATGCCACTAGCCCCACCATCACAGGAGAGTTGATCAATAAGCTTTATCTTTGTATCACTATCTAGTGATGAGTTTGCAAGTATATTAAAAGCATGAGTATTTAGTGCATCACCTACTAAAGTTGCAGTTACTTCGTCATAAGTAACATGGAGTGTCTCCACCCCACGACGAAGTGGTGCATCATCAAAAGTTGGCAAATCATCATGAATAAGTGAATAAGTATGAATCATCTCCAAAGCAAATGCAGGAGCATATGCATTTTTAACTAGCAAAGGGGTGTAAACATCAACAACATTTAAAAGCAATAGCGGTCTAAATCTTTTACCACCTGCACTAAACATCTTTTTTATTGCATCTTCAAAATATGGATGGAAACTTTTTATGACTGGAAGATTTTTTTGTAAATAACTCTCAAACTCTTCTAAAAGTTTACTGTTTTGCACCAAATCCACCAAGTGAACCTAGCATATTTGTAGCTTGTAGTTTTTTGTCTTCTTCAATCATTCGTATAACATCATTAACTGCACTAATCAAAAGTATTTGCATAGAATCTTTATCTTCTAAAAGTGAATCATCAAGTTCAATATCTATTATTTCACTCTTTCCATTTGCAGTTACTTTGACCATTCCACCGCCACTTTTTGAGCTAAATGTTTTACTCTCACTCTCAGCTTGCATTTTTGTAGCTTCTTCTTGCATCTTTGTGAGCATATCACCCATCTTTGAAAAATCCATATTATCAAACATAATCTCTAATCTCTTCCAATTTATTATCTTCTCCAAGCAGTATGACTTTAGGCTTATAACTATCAGCTTCTTCCTCGGTCATGAGTGCATAAGCTATAACTATGATTTTATCACCAATCTCAGCTTTTCTAGCAGCAGCTCCGTTAAGACACATATCTCTCTTGCCTCGTTCACCCTCAATAACATAAGTTGAAAATCTCTCACCATTATTAATATTTACAATATCAACTTTCTGACCGAGCCTAAGCCCTGCACTATCAAGCAGATCTCTATCAATCGTGATAGAGCCTACATAGTTAAGATTTGCATCCGTAACAGTTGCACGATGGAGTTTGCTATAGAGCATCGTGATTGTCATAAATTATTACCTTCCAGCCATCTTCATAGCTTCCATTGGACTTATTGCCTCATCCCAAAATTCATCTGAAATTAAGTATTCATCAACAGGCTTTTCACCTATGATGTGTTCATCTATTATTCTATCAATTTTTTCTTTAGTAAGCTCTACATACATATGATGACCTGGCTCAACTAACATAACTGGACCTTGCTGACATCTATTTAAACATGCACTTCTAACTGGTGTAACAGTTGCAATCAAACCTTTTTCCATAAGCTTCATACCTAAGTGTTGAAAAAGATCTTGTGTTCCTTCTCTTACACAACTTGGTTTTGGCATCCCTGGAGGTGAACTTTGCTCACACTTAAATATATAAAACGCTGGTTGTGGTATTCCCATAATTTATCCCCTTAAATTAAAATTAGCGACCATTGTATAGGAGTTAGCCTTAAATCAGGCTAAAATACTCCTAATTACCTCTCTATCATCAAAAGGTAGAAACTTTCCATTTATCTCTTGAGTTAATTCATCACCTTTACCTAAAATAATCAAAATTTCTTCACCTTCTAGTTCTTCAATAGCCATTTTTATCGCTTCAGCCCTATCTTCAATAATAGTTAATTTTTCTCTCATGCTAATTCCAGCTGAGATTTGCTCTATGATACCGTTTGGATCTTCACTTCTTGGATTATCACTTGTTAGATATATTTTTTTTGCATATCTATTTGCAACTCTTCCCATTTGTACTCTTTTACTATCATCTCTATCTCCACCTGCACCAAAAACTACTGAAATTTCTTTATCTTTAAATGAATCCAATACTTTATCCATACCATCAGGTGTATGAGCAAAATCAACCAAAATCAGAGGTTTATCATTTATAATCTCCATTCGACCACTTACACCTGCAAAATTTTCTGTTAATTCACATATATCTTTTAATGGTTTTTTTGTTAAAAGGTGTGCAGCTGATATAGCACATAGAAGATTATATACATTGAAAGTTCCAAACATGGGAGAGTTAAAACTCTCTAATTGATCAAAATATTTAATTGCTCCACTAATTCCATCAGTAAGTGAGTATGCAGCTATATTATAAGTTGCTGGTAAATCTAGTGCATAAGTATATGCATTTTTGGTATTAAAATTTATCTTTCTTGCATCTTTATTTATTAGTTTCATACTCTCATCAAGAAAAAAACTCTCTTTCACTCTTTTATACTCTTGGAAAGTTTTATGAAAATCAAGATGGTCTTGAGTTAAGTTTGTATATATTTTTAAGACAAACTCTAATCCTTCAATTCTATTTTGTGCAATAGCATGTGAGCTAACTTCCATAATAAAAAACTCACATTCAGCTTCTTTTGCTTTTTTTATATTATTTAAAATATTAAAAATCAATGGTGTAGTTAGAGATTTACCCTCTATCTTTTCCTCATTTATATATAGTCCTCTAGTTCCTTGAAAAGCTACCTTATAACCTAAATCAAGTAAAAGTGAATATAGTGCTGCTGCGGTTGTAGTTTTACCATTTGTACCAGTAATTCCTATGATTTTCATATCATTTATTTGATAAATACTTTTTAAATCTTCAACACTTAGTATTGCTGGTGTATTATTTTGTTTTGCTATCTCTAAATATTGGCTATTTTGCTTGCAATGAAAAAAGGCTGTATTACTATCACACTCATTTGAATTATCACTAATATACTCATATGTTTTATTATCTATTTGTAGTTTCAAAAAAATCCTATTTACTATTTTATATTAAGAAGAAAGTTGCTTAAATCTCACTTGAAAATAACCATCTCGTGGATATATCATAATTGCTTTTTCCAAATAAGAGAGAGCCTCTTCTTTAAAGTTATACTGCATCAAAAGATCAATAAAATTCATCATATCCTCTTTTGATTGTATGATAAGCTTGGCACTGAACATTATATCCTCAAGTGCTTGTTTAACATTTCCTCTAAGATTTGCTATTTTTATAAAATCACTATACTCTACTCCATTTTCCATTGAAAGTAATATATTATCAAAAGATTGAGTTATATCATATACTAAATCATTGCTATAATCTATACTATTGAGTATACTTTTATAAACTTCTATTTTTTCATCTCCAAGAGCTACACTGCTGTGATAAAAATCGAGTAGCGCTATAGCATCATTTTCATCTTCATAAGCATAATCACTAAGTAAGACTCCAACTTTTATATCATAATTCTCAGGTTCAACATCAAGTGCTAAAGAAAAATTTAAAAGTGCATCATCATAGTTTGCTTCATAAAAAAATTTGTATGCTATCTCTTTAAAATCTTGCATCTTATCCCTTTGAAATCTCTTCTATCATATGCTCCATGCCTGGAGAGATATTGATAACTTCTAACTCTGGATGAATATCCATACGAAGCTGTCTCTCTATCCCATATTTAAGAGTCTGTCCTGCTGAACCGCAACCATGACAAGCACCTTGTAATTGAACAAATATTTTTCCACCTTTAATATCTAAAAGTTTCATACCACCACCATCTAGTTCAAGCATAGGTTTTACTTTTTCAAGTGACTTTTCAACAGCTGGTCTTAGTTCTTCATCAGAAAATGGAATCATTTTTTTCCTTTATATTATGTCTACTTCAATTTTAGCAAATTAATGTTAATGATAGTATATCGGGAAATTTAGAATATAATGTAGTATTTAAAAGTTATTAAAGAGGAAAAACTCCTCTTTAATAAGTATAATTAAACTAGAGCTATAAAAGCCATAGAAGTTGCATCGCCTCTTCTAATTCTAGTTCTTGTTATTTTTGTATATCCACCATTTCTATCTTTATACTCTGGTGCTATTTCATTTACAAGTTTTTGTGTAGACTCTTTATCTTGAAGATAAGAGAATATTGCTCTATGAGCATTTGAATCACCAACTCTTGCTTTTGTTATAAGTTTTTCAAAGTAACTTCTAAGTTCTTTTGCTTTTGATACAGTAGTCTCTATTTTACCACTTTTTATTAAAGCGATAGAAAGATTTTTTAGAAGTGCTTTTCTATGACTTGAAGTACGACCAAGCTTTCTATATCCATGTCTATGTCTCATTATTATGCCTCTTGTGTTTTATTTTTTAACTCTTGGATTTTGAGACTCAAGTTTCTTAAGAAATCTGGGTCAAATTTATATCCAACAGGGAAGCCTAATGCTTCTAATTTACTTGTAATTTCTTCAAAAGATTTTTTACCTAAGTTTTTTAAACCTTTTAACTCTAATTCACCCATCATTGAAAGTTCACCAATAAACTTAATCTCTGCACGATCAAGGCAATTAAAACTTCTAGCACTAAGAGTAAGACCCTCAACACTTTGAAGTAGTTTTTGCATATCAAGTGAGTTACTAAAGTCATCATGCGGTGTCAATAAGTCAATATTCATAGTTTTACTAAATATAGCTATTTGACCATTCATTGCCTCTACAGCTTCTTTAAAAGCATCAACAGGATCAACTTGACCGTCAGTTACAACATCAAAAATTACCTTTTCATAAGTAGGATCATCTTCAACTAGCATATTCTCTATTGAGTATACAGCTTTTTTTACTGGTGTAAAAAATGCATCAATCGCTATATATTCTTCAGCAATATTATCTCTAAAGTCTTCACTAGGTACATAACCAATACCTTTTTCTATAACTATTGAAAAATTAACCTCTGCATCTTCACTGATTGTTGCTAAATAACCTTCTGGTGTTACAACTTCAATTGAATCATTTTCTAAATCACTTCCTACTATCTCTTTATAACCAGTAAATGAGTAAGAAACCTCTATTTTATTTGATTCATTTTTTATTTTAAATCTAAGATTTTTCAGGTTTAAAATAAATAGTGCAACATCTTCAAGCATACCTCTTATGCTATCAAACTCATGAGTTACACCATCTATTTTTATTGCAGTTACTGCATATCCAGCAGAAGATCCTAATAATAGTCTTCTTAAAGGGTGTGCAACTGTTACAGCAAAACCTGATTGAAAAGGGTAAGTTGAGATCTTAACTCTTCTATCATCAATCTTCTCAATCTCAATTTCATGTGGCATGTATAAAGATGTGCTTATTTTTTTCATTGTCTACCCTTTATGCTTATTTTGAATATAACTCAACTATCAATCTCTCTTCAATAGGAATAACAACTTCTTCACGTTCAGGAAGTCTTGTAAATATTCCGTAACCTTTATCAATCTCAACATCTACCCAAGCAGATATACCAGTTTGAGCTGTTAATTCACCTGCTCTAACTATTTGAGGATTACTTTTTGATTTCTCTTTAACTTCAATTTTTTGTCCAGGTTTTACTCTGTATGAAGGAATATCAACTTTTTTACCATCTACTAAAAAGTGTCCATGAGTTACAAGTTGTCTAGCAAATGCTCTAGTTGTTGCAAAACCCATTCTGTAAACTACATTATCAAGTCTTTTCTCTAGTAATAGTATAAGATTAGAACCTGTATTACCAGCCATTCTATTTGCATCACCAAAAAGTCTTCTAAATTGTTTTTCACTTACACCGTACATGAACTTAGCTTTTTGTTTCTCTCTTAGTTGAAGCCCATACTCGCTGATCTTAGTTCTTCTTTGACCGTGTTGCCCTGGAGCATATGGTCTTTTATCAATAGCACTTTTACCTGCTAATCTTCTCTCACCTTTAAGTCCTAGTGAAACACCTAATCTTCTCTCTATTTTCTCTACTGGTCCTGTATATCTAGCCATCTATATCCCCTACACTCTTCTTCGTTTTGGTGGTCTACAACCATTATGAGCAAGTGGTGTTACATCTTTTAAAAACAAGATTTTAAGACCTTCAACTGCACCAACGCTTTTTACAGCAGTATCTCGCCCAGAACCTGGTCCTTGAACTTTTATACCAACTTCTTTTATACCATGTTCCATAGCTTTTGCCATTACATCATCAACAGCTTGTTGTGCCGCATAAGGAGTTGATTTTTTACTACCTTTAAATCCAAGACCACCTGCACTACTCCATGCGATAGCATTACCCATCTCATCTGTTACAGTTATCATTGTATTGTTAAATGTAGCAGCTATATGGACTATACCTTTAGCTATATTTTTCTTAGCTACTTTTTTTCTAGTTACTTTTCTTTTTGCCATAATCTAAATCCCTCTTATGCTGAACCGACCGTCTTTTTTCGGCCTTTTCTTGTTCTTGCATTTGTTTTAGTTTTTTGTCCTCTTACAGGAAGTCCACGTCTGTGTCTAATACCTCTATAGCTACCTAAATCCATAAGAGATTTAATATCCATAGAAACTTTTTTTCTAAGATCACCTTCAACTTGATAGTTCTCTTGAATCTCTTGTCTTATAGCAGCAGCATCAGTTTCACTTAACTCATGTACTCTTGTATCTAAAGAAATTCCAACTTTATTTAAAATATCTCTTGAACTTTTTAACCCTATTCCGAAAATATAAGTTAAGCCATATTCAACTCTCTTTTTCTTCGGTAAATCTACACCTGAAATCCTAGCCATAAATTATCCTTGTCTCTGTTTATGTTTTGGGTTTTTGCAGATTACTCTAACTGCACCTCTTCTTTTAATGATTTTACAATCATCACATATTTTCTTAACCGATGGTCTTACTTTCATCGCTATCTCCTAAAATATCTTGTATTTACAAACAACGAACGATTAGGTTTACTGAAAAACGGTAAACCAGTGATTTAAACTAGTGTAAATGCTACTTTAAAGCACTCTTCTTTTAGTATCGTCGCTCACAAAAGCATTGCATTATAGCTTTAAGATTATTAAAGCTTACTTATATCTAAAAGTAATTCTACCCTTATCTAAACTATAAGGTGTCAATTCAACCTTAACTTTATCACCTAACATAATCTTTATATAGTGCATTCTCATCTTGCCTGCTATGTGGCAAAGTACCACATGACCATTTTCTAACTCAACATTGAAAGTGGCATTTGGTAAAACTTGTTTTATAATACCGTCTATTTCAATAACATCATCTTTTGCCATTAATTACTCCTTATAGTTCTGAGAGTATCTCAGCTTTATTATTTATCACTGCTACTGTATGTTCGTAGTGACTACTTCTTAACCCATCTTCACTTACAACAGACCACTTATCATCAAGTATCTCTGCTTTTCCACTCTTTTGACATATCATCGGTTCGAGACAAAAAACCATTCCATTTTTAATCTTTGGACCTTGTTTTGGATTGTTACCCACAAGATAGTTTGGTATTTCTGGCTCTTCATGCGGTTTTTTTCCAATCCCATGACCACAAAAACCAAGCAAAGGGGTAAAACCTCTATTTAAAATAGCTTCTTGTAGTATCAAGGTAAGTTCTTTAAATCTCATTCCAGGCTTAATTAACTCTATCGCTTCATAGAGAACATCTCGTGAGCAATCTATAAGTTCTTGATCTTTAGTAGAAATATCACCAATACCTATAGTGATAGCAGCATCACCATACCAACCATCAATCTCAACACCAATATCTAATCCTAGAATATCACCATCTTTAACTTTAGTATCATCTGGAACACCATGAATTACAACACTGTTTAGTGATGTACAAACTCCTGATGGAAAACCATATAGACCTTTAAAAGCTGGTCTACCATCATTTGCATAGATATATTCTTCACCCATCTGATTTATCTCTTTCAAGCTCATTCCAGGTTGAATAAAAGTTTTTAAGTGTTGAAGTGTTTGCGCTACAAGTTTATTGGAAACCCTTAGCATTTGTATCTCTAAGGGTTTTCTAATAGCTATCGCCACGCTTTAGAGTCCGACAGCATTTAGTGTTTTATATTTGCCCATATATATTTGAGCTTCTATTTTTCTCATAGCATCAAGTGCAACTTGTACTACAATCAAAACTGCTACACCACCAAAATAAAATGGGACACCCATCATCTTGACAAATAGCATTGGAAGAGTTGAAATAAGTCCTAAGTAGATTGCACCACTCACGGTTAGTCTACTTGCAACTTCATTCAAAAATTCACTTGTAGATTTTCCAGGTCTAACTCCTGGTATAAATCCACCCTGTTTTTTTAGATTTTCAGATATATCTTTTGCATTAAATGTAATTGATGCATAGAAAAATGCAAAAAACACAACACCTAAAAACATCATAACATTATACAAATAGCCACTAGGACTAAGAATATCTGATATATATTGAATAGTAGGATTTGTACTACCACTCATAAGAGTTGTTGGCATCATCAGTATAGCAGATGCGAATATAGCTGGGATTACACCACTAAGGTTAACCTTAATAGGAATATAATTCATAACTCTCTTATTTTGATTTTGCATCATAGTCTTTCTAGAATATGAAATAGGAATTCTTCTCTCACCAAGTTCTATATAGATAATAACACCAATAGTAATAAGTACAACTACTAAGATTCCAATAATTACCAAGAAGTTAATCTCGCCACTATTAAGAAGATTTATAGTTCCACCAATTGCACTAGGCATAGCAGATACAATACCTGCAAAGATAATTAGTGATATACCATTACCAATACCTTTTTGAGTTATCTGTTCACCAATCCACATAAGAAGCATAGTTCCTGTTAACATTGAAGCTGCTGCTATTGGTACAAATAGACTCATATCAATCATAACTGCACTTTGACCACCGCTCCCTAGAGTTTGAAGACCCATTGAAATACCGATAGCTTGAACAATTGTGATTACTACAGTTGCATATCTAATAATTTGCATATATTTAGTCATACCATCTCTCTCTTTTTTCATCTGTCCGAGAGCTGGAAATGTTGCTGCGAGAAGTTCCATTATGATAGAAGCTGTGATATATGGCATAATACCCAAAGATATTATACTAAATCTACCAACAGCATTACCACTGAACATATTTACCATTCCTAGAGCATTATCTGAATTTGAGTCAAAAAATGCTGCAATTATATCGATATTTACTCCAGGAACTGGTATGTAAGAAAGAATTCTATAAGCAAACAAGAAAGCAAGAGTGATCAGTATCTTGTTTGTTAATTCTTTATTCATAATTACTCTTTACCAGTGTAACTTACGTTTTCATCTTTAATTTTTGATGCTAAATCTTTAGCAGTAGCACCAATAAGTTTAACTTTTACAGTTGATGCAGGAAGTTTATGAACTGCACCTATACTCTCCATTGTAATCTCAGCAAGTTCTGCAACTTTAGTGTTATTTACAACATTAATAACATAAGGCTTAACTACTCTTGAGCTAAAACCAACTTTTGGAAGTCTACCTTGAAGTGGCATTTGTCCACCTTCAAAACCTCTTTTTCTACTATAACCACTTCTACTTTTTTGACCATTACTACCTCTTGAAGCAGTCTTACCCATACCACTACCTTGACCTCTACCTACTCTTTTTCTATTTTTAATAGAACCATCAGCTGGGCTTAAATTGTTAAGTGCCATTTTATGTCCTTATGATTTAATCTTTGTAAGTGCATCAACAGTTGCACGAACAAGATTGTTTGGATTATTTGAGCCTAATGACTTAGTTAGAATATCTTTAATTCCTGCAAGCTCTAAAACTGGTCTCATTGCACCACCGGCAATTACACCTGTACCTTCACTAGCTGGTTTCAATAGTACTCTACTCGCACCATATTTTACTTCAATGTCATGAGCGATAGTTGCATTTTTAACATTTACTTTAAGCAAGTTTTTAAATGCATCATCAACACCTTTTTTAATTGCATCAGGAACTTCTTTTGCTTTACCTGTTCCGTAACCAATAATTCCATTTTTATTCCCAATAACTACTAAAGCAGTAAATCTAAATCTTCTACCACCTTTTACAACTTTAGTAACTCTACCAATATTTACGATTACTTCTTCGAAGTCTTCTCTATTTATATTTTGCATTCATTAAACCTTATAGTTTGATTCCGTTATCTCTTAGTGCATCAGCAAATGTAGCTATAACACCATGATAGATGTTACCTCTTCTGTCATAAACAACTTTTTCGATACCTTTTTCTTTTAGAGTATCTGCAAAAACTTTTGCAACATTTACAGCTGCTTCTTTATTTGCTTTAAAACCTAGTTTTTTACCATCTACACTTGCTAGTGTAGTTGCACTAACATCGTCAATTGCTTGAGCATATAGAAATCTATTTGATTTAAAAATAGCAACTCTTGGCATATCAGTAGTTCCGTGAATCTTAGCCCTAACTCTTCTAACTCTTCTTGCTTTTAAAGCATTTTTTTGTTTTAATAATTTAGTTCTCATATCTACCCCTACTTACCAGCTGTCTTACCAGCTTTTCTGATAATAACTTCTTCCATATACTTAACACCTTTACCTTTGTACGGCTCTGGTGGTCTGAATGCTCTTATCTCAGCTGCGATTTGTCCAATAACTTGTTTGTCATCACCCTTGATAGTTATTACATTTTTTTCAACTGCAATACTAACATCTTTTGGAAACTCATAATTAACTGGGTGTGAAAAACCTAGTTGAAGTTCTAATACATTCCCTTTAACAGCTGCTCTATAACCAACACCGTTAATCTCTAGTACTTTTACATAACCATCAGTTAAACCAACAATAATGTTTTGTCCTAATGCTCTAAATGTACCCCAAAATGCACTCGCACTTCTATCATCACCTACAGGTGTAAAGTTAATTTTATCACCATCTATAGCAACACTAACCAAACCCTTAGTATCTAAAACCTTAGATACACTACCTTTTTTGAAAGTTAAAACATTACCGTCTAAACTTACATCTATACCACTTGGTATAGTAACTGGTTGTTTACCAATTCTTGACATATATTTCCTTTTACTTGTCTACGATTTACGATTTCATCGAATGCCGTAAAATATTTTCTACCAGATACTACAAATAACTTCGCCACCAATACCTTCTTTGTGAGCATCGTCATTGCTAAGTACACCTTTTGAAGTACTAACTATAATAGTTCCATAACCATTTTTAAACTTTTTAATTTCATTTGCAGGTTTATAAACTCTTCTACCTGGTTTTGAAATCTTTTTAAGTTCGCTGATCACAGTATTACCGTTGTCATCATACTTAAGTATAACTTTTATAAACTTCTTATTTCCATCTTCTATTATGCTAAAACTTTCAATATAACCTTTTTCTTGAAATATTTTAACTACAGACTCTACAAGTCTAGAATATAGAAGAGTTGTTACTTCTAGTTTTCTCATTGATGCATTTCTTATTCTTGTAAGAGCATCAGATACTAAATCATTTACCAT
>DQSO01000042.1 GCA_015663225.1 Campylobacterales bacterium | reverse complement strand
ATGAGTTTGATTTTAGTAAGTTTGATGTTGTTGTTGATGCTATTGATGATATAGGTGCTAAGGTTGAAGTTGCAAAAAAGTGTAGTGATAAACTTATAAGCTCTATGGGAAGTGCGAAGAGGATTGATCCTTCACTTATGGAGGTTAAGTCTATTTGGAAAACTCATAATGATAGGTTGGCTAAAAAGTTTAGATATGAGCTTAAAAAGAGTGGATTTAGAGGGGATTTTTTAGTATTATTTTCTCCAGAAGAACCTAGGTGTGTGGAGCTTGGAAGCTTTATGGGAGTTACAGGGAGTTTTGGATTGAGACTTTGTAGTGAAGTTGTAAAAAGGCTTATAAAGTGAAAATATTTTTCTACATGATAGTAGCTATAAATCTATTTGGATTTAGTGATTGGAAGCTTTTTGATGAAAAAAAAGAGTTTAAAAAGATAGAGTTTTTAGATGCTAAAGTTTTAAATATCTCATCTATTGGTGGAGAGAATTTTTTTGGTATTTCTGGACTTGCTTATGATAAAAAGAGAAAAACACTTTTTATGTTAAATGATAGAAGTCGACTGTTTAAGTTTAAGGTAGAGATAAAAGATAAAAAAATTGTAAGCTTAAAACCATTAGAAGTTTGTAGATTGAAAAATCATAATGGAAAAAACTTTTTTTTATATCAAAGTGATAGTGAGGGAATAACACTCTTACATGATAAGCTATTTATCTCTTTTGAGGGTAGTTATCCTAAGATAAGAGAGTATGATAAAGATTGTAAATATCGTCGTACAATGTATATGGCATCTGATTTGAAAAATGCTAAAAATTATCAAGGTAAAAATAGAGCTTTAGAATCCTTAGTTTATCATACAAAATATAAACTATTGACCTCGCCTGAGCGACCTTTGAAAAAGATGGAAGATGGTTATATGGGTATTTATAACTATAAGGGGTTAGTTTGTAAATATAAGATGAGTGATCCTAAATCTTCAGTAGTAGAATATGAAACTTTGGGCGATGGTAATCTTTTAGCACTTTTTAGAAGAGTTTATTTTCCTTCTTTAAATTTTGATATATCTTTAAAAAAAATTTATTTGCAAAAGGGTAGATGTCGTGTTGAAGAGATTGCTACTTTAAAAGATAGCGAAGGTGCAAATTTAGATAATTTTGAGGGATTGACAAAGATTGATAAAAATCTCTACTTGATGATTAGTGATGATAATGACAATTTTTTTGAAGAGACACTGTTAGTTTTATTTGAACTTCGCTGAGGTTTTGTTCGCTTTATAACAACTGCTGTACGATGAACTAAAAATAGTATAGTTATAAGTGCAAAGTTAAATATATAATTTTCATAAGCAACTGTAGTCGTTGTAATATAGTACATGACATATAGCATGATAAGTTGAAAACACAAGTATATTATAGGTTTAATATTTGAGTCTTCTCTTCTTTCATTAAAATTATTACTATTCATATGTTTTCCATTTAAAATATTTTCTTTTAAATCGGTAGTTTTTATGAATACTTGATAGTAAAATCTTAAATTTGTATTTTAATAAAATATGTTACAATATCTTAATATTTAAGGGGGAATTTAATGCAATTACAACCTATTACAATTTATGGAAGAAGTAAACTTTCTAATGAATTACATCAGTTAAAGACAAAAGAGAGACCTGCTACAATTGAAGAGATTGATATAGCTAGAAGTCATGGAGATTTAAAAGAAAATGCTGAGTATCATGCAGCAAGAGAGAGACTTCGGTTTATTGAAGCTCGAATTGCTGAACTTGGAGTTTTATATGATAACTCACAAGCGGTTGATCCATCTTTGTTTTCACATGAGAGGGTTAGATTTGGTTCAACTGTTACTTTAAACAATGTGAATACAGACCAAAAATCAATATATACAATAGTAGGAACTTATGAGAGTAATCCTGAGAAGGGATTAATCTCGATGCTTACCCCACTAGCTCAAGCTTTGATAGGTAAGGAGGAGGGTGATGATGTATCCTTGAGACTTCCTAGTGGAGTTACTGAGTATGAAGTTGAAAATGTTTGTTATAAAGAGATAATATTTGATGATTGATGTAGCCATAGTGGGAGTTAGTGGTTTTACTGGTTTAGAGCTTATTAAAATACTCTCTTCGCATCCTGAGTTTAATATAACATATCTTGGAGCAAGTGAGGATTATGAGTCTATTAGTGATATTCACCCTTCATTAAAAGGGGTATTTAGTGGAAATGTTAAAAAAGCTGATTCAAAAGATATATCTAAAGTAGCAATACTTACATTTTTAGCACTTCCACATAAAGCTTCTATGGGATTTGCAAAGGAACTTTTAGAACTTGGTGTTAAAGTTGTAGATTTATCTGCTGATTATCGGCTGAAGCTTGAAACTTATGAGAAGTATTATTGTCCTCATATAGATAAAGAACATTTAAACCAGAGTGTTTATGGTTTGCCAGAGATGTTTAAAGAGGATATTAAAAAAGCCTCTTTAGTTGCAAATCCTGGTTGTTATCCTACTGCTACAATACTTGGGCTACTACCTTTTTTAAACCTTAGAGATGAGAGATTTCCTGTCATGATAGATGCAAAAAGTGGAGTTAGTGGAGCTGGTAAAAAATGCAGTGAAACAACTCACTATGCAAAAATAAATGAAAACTGTTTTTCATATGCACCATTGACTCATCGTCATACTCCAGAGATAAAAGAGAAGTTAGGGATTGAAGATATTGCTTTTGTTCCTCATCTTTTGCCTATAACTCGTGGTATGTTGGTCGATAGTTATCTTCTTTTAAAAGAGGAAATTGATCCTTTAGCTGTTTTAAAAGAGTATTATAAAGATGAAAAATTTGTTCGTATATATGAAAAGCCTGTAGATATAAAAAGTAGTAGTGGAACAAATTTTTGTGATATTTTTGCAATAAGTGAAGGTAAAAAACTATTTATCTCCGTTAGTATTGACAATCTTTTAAGGGGTGCTTCATCACAAGCTGTTGTAAATGCAAACTTGATGTGTGGCTTTAGTGAAGATTTAGGGATACCTAAACTTAGCTATATTCCATGATAGAGATAAAAAAAGGTGCAATTTTTATTTCTGATACTCACTTGAGTAAAAATAGAAATAGTTTTATAGAATTTTTATATGCTATTAAAGAGGGGCAGATAAATCCAGCACAACTTTTTTTAATGGGGGATATGTTTGATTTTTTGTCCTTTGAGATAGAGTATAGCAAAGAGCTTTATCAAGATACAATCAATATGATAAATAGCCTTAGTAGCAGTGTTGATATATACTACTTTGAAGGTAATCATGATTTTAATCTAAAAAAGATTTTTCCACTAGTAAAAGTTTTTTCTCTTAATATTCAGCCAGTTTTAGCCAGTTTTGAAGATAAAAAGTTACTTTTGTCTCATGGTGATGTAGATAGCGGGGTGACTTATAGACTGTTTCACATGATAGTAAGAAATAGTTATATATTAAATATTATCAATGTAATAGATAAACTATTTAATAATAAAATTTCAAAAAGTTTTTTCTTTAAACAACAAGAGAAAAGTAT
>DQSO01000064.1 GCA_015663225.1 Campylobacterales bacterium | reverse complement strand
GAAGTTGTAAAATTATTGCAACAATGGATGCCTCAGATTACTATCAAAAGTAAATCCGATGCAGTAAAAGAGATACTAGAAGATATTACAAATAACTACAACAAATTTACAGGGAACTAAAATGATAAAAACAAAGATTACTCTACCACAGCTTGAAAGCTTTTTACTAAAGTCAGCAGATATACTTAGAGGTAAGATGGATGCTTCTGAGTTTAAAGAGTTTATCTTTGGTATGTTGTTTATTAAGAGAATGAGTGATGAGTTTGATTTTGAGAAAGCAAGAATAAAAAAGAGTTATGCTCATCTTCCTAAAGAGTTGGCAGATATCCAACTTGAAGACAAAGACAACTATAAAGATACATTTTTTGTTCCTAAAAGAGCTAGATGGAATGAAGAATTTTCAAATGATAATGATGAACTTAGACCAGCTATTAAAGATTTAAAAATAAATATCGGTGATGAACTAAATAAAGTAATCGCATCACTTGAAGATGAAAATGAAGCCTTAGATGGTGTTTTAAAAGGCAACATCAACTTTAAAGTTGGTAAAGGCAAAAAAGGTCAAAGTGTTGTAAAAGATACAACTTGGAAAGAGTTGATTGATCACTTTAATGATTTTCCAGTCCTAGTAAATGAGAACTTTGAGTTTCCAGATTTACTTGGAGCAGCTTATGAGTATCTTATCAAATTTTTTGCAGATAGTGCTGGTAAAAAAGGTGGTGAATTTTATACACCTAGTGAAGTAGTTAGACTTGTTGTAAATATTGTTAAACCAAAAGAGAATGAGTCTGTTTACGATCCAACAGTAGGAAGTGGTGGTATGCTTATACAATCTTCTTCTTATCTTGAAGAGCAAGGTCAAGATACTAAAAAACTCACACTTTATGGTCAAGAGAATGAACCTACTACTTGGGCTATTTGTACTTTAAATATGATTCTTCATAATATTAAATCGGCTCATATAGAACAAGGTGATACCATAACAACTCCTGAGCATAAAAATGATGATGGTGGGATAAAAATATTTGATAAAATCTTAGCAAATCCTCCATTTTCTCAAAACTATAATGCTTCAGAAGTAGAGTTTCCTGCTAGGTTTGGTTATGGGTGGGCTCCTGAGACAGGAAAGAAAGCTGACTTGATGTTTTTACAACACATGATAGCTTCTTTAAATGATGTTATGGCTACCGTAATGCCTCACGGTGTACTCTTTCGTGGAGGTAAAGAGAAAATTATCAGAGAGGGTATTATAAAAGACAATCTTGTCGAAGCTATTATAGGTCTTCCCATGGGGCTTTTTTATGGTACCGGAATCCCTGCTTGTATTATTGTAATCAACAAAAATAAACCTGATAGTTTACGAGATAAAATTTTATTTATAAATGCAGATAGAGAGTATGCTGAGGGTAAAAATCAAAATAAACTTAGACCTGAAGATTTAGAAAAAATCACTTACATATACGATACAAAACAAGAGATAGAGAAGTACTCTAAAATAATAGATGTATATGAGTCAAGTGATAATAGTGAAGAAGAGAATAAAAGAACTGTAGAGGGAAATGACTTTAGTTTAAACATCCGTAGATATGTAGATAATACACCAGAACCTCAAAATGAAGATGCAAAAGCACATATTAATGGTGGTGTACCAAAGGTTGAGATAGAAGCATTTAAAACTCAAGATGATAAGTTTGATTTTGATTCTAGTAGTTTGTTTATGGGTAGTGGTGAATACTTAAAGTTTAACTATACAAACAAAGAAGAGATAAAGCCTTTTATAGAGAATAATTCTAGTGTCATAGCCAAAATAGAGCTAATGAATAGTGAAGTAAAAGAGTGGTGGAGTAAAGCAAGAGATGATTTTTCTACTTTAGAAAACAACAATATCTTACCAAAGGTTCGAGAAGAGTTAATCACTACTTTAAAAACTAAAATGCTCTCCCATAATCTCCTAGATGAGTTTCAAATAGCAGGTATCTTTGTTAACTGGTGGCAAACTATAAAGTATGATTTAAAAACTGTAATTTATGATGGATGGAGTGTATCACTCATTCCTGATGAGATGGTCATTAGTAGGTTTTTTCAAGAGGAACAAGATGCCATCTATGAGCTAGAGTCTGATATGTCACAAAAAGAGACTCTCATAGCAGAGGCTGTTGAAGCTGTAGAGTATGAGGTAGAAGAGGATGAAGAGAAGAGTAAAAAGCTTATTGTGGATTATCTTAAAACTCAAATCAAAGATTTAAAAGGTGATAGTAACCCTACTGCTATACAAGAAAAAGAGAAGTTTGAAAAAGAGTTGAAAACTATCACTGACTTGGAAAAAGAGTTAAAAGAACTCAAAAAAATATTACAAGAGAAAGAAAAAGAGCTTATCTTTAAAGTGAAGATTAAAAAGTATGGGATTGATGAAGAATTGCAAGAGTATCCACCTGTGCTGGAGTCTGCTAGAACATTTTTAACAGAGTTAGAAGAGCAGAAAAAGTCATTAGCTACAAAGAAAGAGAAAGATGCTGTACAGAAGAAGATAACAGCACTTAAAAAAGATATAGTAGTGCTTGAGTATAAAATTAATAATGCTAAAGAATTTTTAAAAGATATGAGTGGAGTGATTACAAAAGATGAAGCTAAAGAGCTTATCCTTGAAAAGCTACAAAACCTAATATTTGACGAGTTAAACAGATATCTTAATAGTGAAAAAAGAGTACTAATCTCAAACTATGAAAAGCTATTTGATAAGTACAAAGTAAGTTTAAGGGATTTGCAAAATAGCCAAAAAGATAGCCTTGGTGCATTAGATGGATATTTAAAAGAGTTGGGGTATCTTAATGATTGATAATTTACCGTCTGACTGGAAAATTGATATTGTAAAAAATCATTGTAAAATTACAACTGGTTCTAAAAATACGCAAGATGCAATTAAAGATGGAGATTATCCTTTTTTTGTCAGGTCTCAAACAATCGAAAGTATAAATACTTTTTCATTTGATGGTGAAGCTGTCTTAACTGCTGGAGATGGTGTTGGAGTGGGGAAAGTTTTTCATTATATTAACGGAAAGTTTGACTACCATCAAAGAGTATATAATATGCATAGTTTTTCAAATCAACTTGATGGGAAGTTTTTTTATTTATATTTT
>DQSO01000089.1 GCA_015663225.1 Campylobacterales bacterium | reverse complement strand
TAACACCTACAAAAGTAGCCGATAGACTCTGGGGAACTTTAGCGATTCATCAATACTCGCTTGAGAGTGGAGCATCTATCATAAGGTGTCATGATGTAAAAGAGAATTTTTATATGATAAAGACTTTAGAAGCTTTGAGGGATATCTCAATATGAGAGTAGCACTTATACAACAATCGTATCATGGCTCAAGTGAGTTAACTATCAAAAAAACTTTAGAACTTATCAAAGATGCAAAGCAAAATAAAGCAGAGCTTGTAGTTTTACAAGAACTTCATCAAGATAGATACTTTTGCATAAACGAAGATGTGAAAAACTTTAAGCTAGCAAATACTATAGAGAGTGATATAGAGTTTTGGTCAAATATTGCCAAAAGTTTTGAAGTTGTTTTGGTTACAACACTTTTTGAAAAAAGAGCAGTTGGTTTATATCATAATACATCATATATATTTGAAAAAGATGGATCTCTTGTTGGAAAGTATCGTAAGATGCATATACCTGATGATCCTGGTTTTTATGAAAAGTTTTATTTTACACCTGGAGATTTAGGTTTTAAACCTATACAGACCTCAGTTGGAAAGCTTGGAGTTTTGATATGTTGGGATCAGTGGTTTCCTGAAGCTGCTAGGCTTATGGCTCTTGGTGGGGCAGATATGTTGATATATCCTACTGCTATTGGATGGTTTGATAGTGATGATATGAAAAAGAAGCAAAGAGAGTTAGAATCTTGGGTAGCTGTTCAAAGAGGTCATGCGATAGCAAATGCTCTTCCTGTTATCACTGTAAATAGAGTAGGGTATGAAAAAGACAATTTTTCACAAATAGATGGTATAAGGTTTTGGGGTAACTCTTTTGTGTTTGATGGTGGCGGAGAAGAACTTCTACGAGTAGATGAAAAATCTGAAGAAGCTTTTATAGTTGATATAGATATGCAAAAATCACAAGCCCTTAGAGAGATATGGCCATTTTTAAGAGATAGAAGAGTTGATAACTATCATGATTTAAGTAAAATATATATTGATTAAGTGCTAATTTAGTCAAATTTGTTACAAAAAGTAAATAAAAACCACTTTATTAGACAATAAAAGTAAAATAATCACAAAAAAGATAAATTTTCTTTTCTTTTGTACGATCTAGAGTTAACTAAGGAAAATAACTCAAAGGAAAAGAAATGAAAAGATTAGTTACAGGATTATTGTTAAGCACAGCGGTATTATTTGCAGGAGATTTTAACGATGGTTTAAAATCATTAGATATGGGAAATGACGAACAAGCACATGCTCAGTTTTTTAAACTAGCTAAAAGTGGAGATTTAGATGCTCAAACTATGCTAGGAGAGATGTATTTAGATGGTATTGGTGTAAAACAAAATAACAAACAAGCTTTTTACTGGATATATAAAGCAGCATCAAGTGGAGATAAACAAGCAGAATACCTACTAGGTTTTATGTATGAAAATGGTATTGAAGTAGAAGAAAATCTAGCTCATGCAGTAAAATGGTATGAAAAAGCAGCAAATGGTGGAGATGTAATGGCTATGTACAACTTAGCTTTTATATATAAAGATGGTAAAGGTGTAGAAAAAAATATGCAAAGAGCAGCAAGTCTATTTTCTAAAGTAGAAAAACTTAAAATACTAAATATTTAATAGAGAGACTCTCAAAAGAGAATGGATTTTTAATCCATTCTTCTTCTAAGAAAAGTAGGTATATCAAGATCATGATCGCCTTCGATTATATACTCACCACTTCCAGTAAGTCTATGTTTTAGATTGTTTAACATAAGGTCAGTATTATCTACAATAGGATCAGGTTTTACTTCAAATTCAGGAGTAGAAGTCGTGGTATTTGCTGAGATTGTTTCACTTTTTGTTGTACTGTCTTGACTTTCATTACCAAAACCAGTAGCAACTATAGTAATCTTAACTTCATCATCAGCTAGTTTCTCATTTGAAGTAGTACCAAAGATAATATCAGCATCTTCATGAGCATTGTCATGAATAATATTCATCGCTGCTTGGATCTGTAGCAGAGGAAAGTTAGGATTTATTTGAAAGTGTATAAGTATACCCATCGCACCATTTATTGATAAGTTATCAAGTAGTGGAGACTCTATCGCATTTGTAATAGCTTCTACTGCTGCTTCCTCACCAACACTCTCACCAACACTAAGTATTGCAGAACCTTTATGCTCCATAATAGTTCGAACATCAGCAAAGTCAGTATTTATATCACTCTCGTTGCATGAAAGAACAACTGAACTCATGCCACTAACTGCACGACTAAGAACATTGTCAACCATTTTAATGCTATCGCCAGTTCCTAAGTTTTTCTCAACAATAGTAAGTAGTTTATCATTTTGTATAACAACCATTGAGTCAGACTCTTTTTTTAACTCCTTAATACCTGCAAGAGCTAGTTTATCTCTTTTTCTTCCCTCGAAGAAAAATGGACGAGTTACAATACTAATAGATAAAGCGCCAACTTCCCTAGCAGCACGAGCTACTATAGGTGCTGCACCAGTACCAGTACCGCCACCAAGACCAGTAGCGATAAATACCATATTTGCACCAGCAAGAAGTTCTTTTAACTCATCATAGCTCTCTTCAGCAGCTTTAGCTCCGATGTCAGGTTTCATACCTGCACCTAAACCTCTAGTTTTTTTAGCTCCTAGTTGAAGTTTCTTTTTAGCTAGTGAAGCATTAAGTGCTTGTGCATCAGTATTTGCAACTATCATGTCAATACCACTAACACCCTCTTTTATCATGTGGTTTACCATGTTTCCACCACCACCACCAACACCGATAACTTTTATCTCTACTTCTCTTATATTGTCATTCATCTTATCTCCTACTTAAAATATGTTTGAAAGTTTATTTAAAAAAGAACTAAAAAAGCCCTTTTGTTTTTCTTCAGGTTCAAATATTACTTCAAAAGTATTATCCTTCTCTTTGTTTTCATGTATACTAAAATCATTTTCAACTCTCTGTGTTAGAGCTTCTGTAGTTTTACCTTTTTCAAAAAACTCATCAGCATCTATCATTGGATTAGTTGGAGCTGCAAAGCTCTGCTCTCGTGATCTTAGCTTTTTATTTGAATCAACTTCATATGATGTTGACATACCAGCACCATATAAAATAAGACCAATAGTTGTAGCATATTCTGGACTTTTTAGAGTATCAAACATACCACCTATATTGTTCTCTATTGGTTTGGCAACTCTTACTGGAACATTGTTAAAAATAGAAGTTGCTAACTCTCTAATACCTTCTAGCTTAGTAAGCCCTCCAGTTAGAACAACTCCAGCTCCTAACTTATCGAGATATTGACTCTCTTTTAGATGATTTGAAATTATCATCAGAGTCTCTTCTACTCTTGCATAGATTACACTTTTTACAACATTAAGTGAAACATCATTATTTAGATTTTCATCACCGATTGAAGGTATTTTAATAACCGAGTTATCTTGACTAAGTAGTGAACCATGTTTTATTTTAATCTCTTCAGCAGATACTAAAGGAGTATGAAGTGCCATAGATAAATCATTTGTAATATTTACTGAACCAACACCTACAAACTCATTGTATCTTATAGAGTGTCCTTTATGAACAATCATATCAGTTGTAGCTCCACCAATGTCAATAACACCAACACCTAACTCTTTTTCATCGTCAT
>DQSO01000020.1 GCA_015663225.1 Campylobacterales bacterium | reverse complement strand
GGTTTTATCCTTCGTCCAGGTGATGGTGTTATCCACTCATGGTTAAATAGACTTTGTCTTCCTGATACTGTTGGTACGGGTGCGGATTCTCATACTAGATTTCCTATCGGTATATCTTTTCCAGCAGGTTCTGGATTAGTTGCATTTGCAGGAGTTACTGGTATGATGCCTTTAACGGTTCCTGATTCTGTTTTAGTGAAATTTACTGGAGAGTTACAGCCGGGGATTACTCTTAGAGATTTAGTAAATGCTATTCCTCATCAAGCGATAAAAGATGGTTTATTAACTGTTGAGAAAAAAGGTAAAAAGAATATTTTTGCTGGAACAATTATCGAAATCGAAGGTTTAGAAGATCTTAAATGTGAACAAGCATTTGAGCTTTCAGATGCATCTGCTGAGAGAAGTTCAGCTGCATGTACTGTTAAACTAAACAGAGAGTCAGTTGTTGAATATCTAGAGTCAAACATTGCACTGATAGAAGAGTTGATTTCTCAAGGTTATAGTGATGCAGTAACTCTGCAAAGAAGAGCTGACAAGATGAAAGAGTGGGTTAAAAATGGTGTATTAATGGAAGCTGATAGTGATGCAAAATATATTGCAACTATTAATATCGACCTTAATGAAATCAAAGAACCAATACTAGCTTGTCCAAATGATCCAGATGATGTTAAAACTCTTACTGAGATAGCTAAAGCAGGTTTAAGAACTGAAATAGATGAAGTATTTATTGGTTCTTGCATGACAAATATTGGTCTTTTCCGTGCAGCTGGAGAGATTTTAAGAGGAGAGGGTGCTGTTAAAAATAGACTGTGGATCTGTCCTCCTACTAAGATGGATGAGAAAACACTTCAAGAAGAGGGTTACTACTCTGTATTTGGTACAGCAGGAGCAAGAACTGAGATGCCTGGTTGTTCACTATGTATGGGTAATCAAGCTGCTGTTGCACAAGATGCTTGGGTATTCTCAACTTCAACAAGAAACTTTGATAATAGACTAGGTAAAGGTAGTCAAGTCTACTTAGGTTCAGCAGAACTTGCAGCTGTTGTTGCTCTTAAAGGTGCATTACCAACTGCAGCAGAGTATTTAGAGATTGTTGCTAATAAAATTACACCTGAAATGAGTGATGAAGTTTATAAATATCTTAACTTCAACAAAGTTTCAAAAGATGAATTAGAAGCAATGGTTAAGTAAATTTTAAAATTTATGCTAAAATACCCTCATATATAAAAGTATGAGGGTAATTATGAAAAAAGTTCTCGGTTATATTGTAGATACTGTTATGATTCTTGCTATTGCAGTAGCTCTATTATATTTTTATTCACAAGATTATCTAAAAACTTCAGTTCCAAATGAAAAAGTACTATTTATTCCCAAAGGTTCTACAAAATCAATTATAAATTATCTAAATAAAAAGGGTTACAATTTAAATATAATTGATTATTATTTTATTAAACAAAATGGTTATCCTCAAGCTGGTTGGATAAATCTAAAAGAGAAAAATCTTTCAAGAAGAGTATTTTTTCAAAGACTTACACACTCTCGTGCTATGGGAATCAATATAACTCTAATTCCTGGTGAAACTACACATATTGTTATAGAACAATTAGCAAAAAAATATATGTTGAGTGTTACAAAACTACACACTTTTTATGACAAATTTTCTCCATATAAAGAGGGAGTTATATTTGCAGATAGTTATACATTTTATAAAGGAATAAGTGAAGAAAAACTTATGAAAATATTGATTGAAAAGTCATTAAAAAAACATAAAGAACTCTCAAATAAACTTTTAAAAAAATACAATCAAAAAGAGTGGTTTGAAAAGTATATAACAATAGCTTCTATTATAACAAAAGAAGCAGCTTCAACCAATGAGATGAAAAAAATATCTTCTGTGATTTATAATCGTCTTAAAAAAGGTATGAAACTCCAAATGGACGGGACTTTGAACCATGGTAAGTTTTCACATGACAAGGTAACTCCGTTGATGATAAAAGAGGATAACTCCCCCTTTAATACTTATAAGATAAAAGCACTTCCTCCTTATCCTATTTGTATTGTTGAACCATTAAGTGTTGATGCGGCTATAAATCCTTTAAAAACGACCTATCTTTATTTTATGAAAAAAGATAGTAAAAGTCATAATTTTTCATCAACTTATCAAGGTCATCTTAAAAATATTAAAAAATAAAAGTGTGTAGATAAGTAACACTTTTAAAATTCTTAATACTACATTTTATTATGTTTTAAACAAACACCAATAAACAATAAGATAAAATTGTATTACCAAAATTATGTTATTTCAAGGAGAATACAAGTATGTCAAAAATTATATGGACTAAAATAGACGAAGCACCAGCACTAGCTACCTATTCACTACTACCAATAGTAAATGCTTTTACAAAAGCAGCGGGTGTTGATGTTGTAACTAGTGATATTTCACTTGCTGGTCGTGTACTATCAGCTATGGGTTTAGCAGAAGATGAGCTTTCAAAACTTGGTGAAGTTGTTCTGCAAGCCGATGGAAATATAATCAAACTTCCAAATGTTTCAGCTTCTGTTGGTCAGCTTAAAGAGTGTATTGCTGAACTTCAAGGTCAAGGTTATAAAATTCCTGATTTCCCAGAAAATCCAGCAAATGCTGATGAAGAAGCTATAAGAGCTAAATATAATACTTGTCTAGGTTCAGCTGTTAATCCAGTTCTTAGAGAAGGTAATTCAGACAGAAGAGCAGCAGTAGCTGTTAAAAACTTTGCAAAAAAGAATCCTCATAAACTAAGAGCATTCCCTGAGAATTCAAAAGCTTATGTTGCACATATGGCGGGTGATGGAGATTTTTTTGGTAATGAAAAATCTGTTACTTTAGAAAAAGCTCAAAAAGTTACTATCGCACTAAACGGAAATACTCTAGCTACTATTGATACACTTGATAAAGAGATTATTGATGCAACATTTATGTCTGTATCGAAACTTAAAACTTTTAT
>DQSO01000168.1 GCA_015663225.1 Campylobacterales bacterium | reverse complement strand
GGACTTAAAATAAATTCAATGAAAATTAGTTGGCAATTTGATGATATGACTTCACAATAGTAAGGAGACGGGAAAGCACTTGTTGCTAGTTATTTTTTATCAAACAAGCATAGTTATAAAAAGCTTTAGAGTATGGTTATTTTACTTGGAGCTTATCTACTCTTTTTATCTTAAAAAAGTAACTCTTCATTTACTGTAGGAATAGAGTCCTCTTGATTACTACTTGGAGGTTTTGAAGTTTCGCTAAAATATTCATCTTTTCCTTTGATTTTAACAACTCTTACATCATCTGGTATATCAAACTTTCTTTGAGTCTCTGGATGAAGTTTTATATAGTTTGAAACAAAGTGTTTAAATGCTGGTCCAGCAGCTTTACCACCTGTCTCTTTATACATAGGCTTATTGTTATCTTTACCAAACCATGTTATAACTTCTATTTCAGGTGTATAACCACAAAACCAAGCATCTTTGTAGCTATTTGTTGTTCCAGTTTTACCTGCAACTTCAATACCGTCAACTATAGCTCTTCTTGCAGTTCCTCTACTAACAACCTCTTTTAGTATGGATGTTATTATATAACTTTGAGCTGGAGTTGTGACATTTGTTTGAATAATAGGCATCTCTTTTACATTGCCTTTATAGTCTACTATTTTTGTTACAAGACGAGGTTTTAACATCGTTCCATAGTTAGAAAATATTGTATATTTACCAGCAAACTCAACAGGTGATATTCCAAATGTACCAAGAGAGATTGATAGATCCTTTGGTACATTTTCAAATCCTAGTTTTGATATTTTAGAGTGCAGAGTTCTTAGTCCTATATCACTTACGAGATTTATAGTTGCTAAGTTTCTTGAGTGAACAAGAGCTTCTCTAAAAGTAATAAGACCTTCAAAGTTTTTTTCATAGTTACTTGGTTTCCAAACTTTGTTTCCATACCTATAAGTTCTTGATAGATCTATGAGTCTACTTTGAGGAGAGTATCCCTGATCAAGCCCTATTTGATAGATAAATGGTTTAAAACTTGATCCGGGCTGTCGTCTGCTTTGTATGGCACGATTATATCTACTCTTCTTGTAATCAATACCACCAACAAGTGCAAGAATATTTCCACTCTTGTTATCAAGTACAACCATAGCACCGTTTAGATCACGATAATCAACTCTTTTGCTTTTTGGTATGGTTCTAGCTTTTATTTTTTTTAAATACCTTGATAAAATACCATTGTAACCAAGCTTAAGAGACTCTTTAGCTAAATATTGAAGCTCGGGGTCTAGTGTTGTATATATTTTGTATCCACCTGTTTTAAGATCAGGATACTCTATCTTCAGCTCTCTTTTTAGCTCATCTAAAATGTATGGAAATTTATTTTGTGAGAGAGTTTCATCATATACTTTTGGTCTTACTTTTGTGTATTTATCATACTCTGCATCTGTAATCCAACCTATATTTCTCATACGAGCTAATACTGTATTTGCACGACCAAGACATAGATCAAGGTGTCTTGTAGGACTATAGGTAGTTGGTGCTTTTGGGATACCTGCGAGCATTGCAATCTCTTTTAGATTTAACTCACTAAGTTCTTTATGAAAATAACCTTGGGCTGCTGTTTTTACACCATGGTATCCATGACCATAAAATATCTCATTTAGGTATCTCTCTAGTATCTCTTCTTTGCTTAGTGTTGCTTCTATTTTAAATGCTAGTAGTGCTTCATTTAGCTTTCTTTTAAACTTTTTCTCAGGGGTCAATATAGTATTTTTGATAAGTTGCTGGGTTAGTGTACTAGCACCCTCTTTTATCTTACCTTTTTTTATAGCTTTTAAAACAGCTCTAACTATCGCTTCAGGATTTACACCCTTATGCTCAAAAAATACAGTATCTTCAATAGCAACAACACTCTCTATAAGACGAGGAGGTATATTTTCATAGGGTACATATAGCCTGTGTTCTTTATCAAAGATATTGGCAATCAACTCTCCATTTTTATCAAATACTTCTGTAGTTAGATCAGGGTGGTAGTTTATAAGTTTATCAGTATCAAAATTTAGATTTTTACTATAATCGTATAGTGCTAGTAATCCAGCAACTACTATAAGTATAAAAAGTGTTGAGAAAAATGAAAGTATTTTTTTCAAGATCTAAATCCTCTATTTTTAAAATTTGCCTCTATTAGGGACTTTGTATACTCTTGACTAGGGTTAGTTAGTATATCGACTATTTTACCATTTTCTACTATTTTTCCGCTTTTTATAATAGCAATTTTATCACAAAGAACTCTTACTGACTCAATATCGTGTGTAACATAAAGTATTTTAAATTTTAAATCTTTTTGTAAAGTTTTTATCATATTTAAAATATCAATTTTTGTCTTAGCATCAAGAGCTGTTGTTGGTTCATCTAAAAGAAGTAGTTTTGGGTTTGCTTCAAGAGCTAAAGCTATAACAACTCGTTGAAGTTGTCCACCACTAAGCTCACTTGGGTATCGTTTAAGATATGACTTATCAAGTCCAACAAGCTTCATAAGTTCATCTTTCTTTTTTTTATCAACTTCAAAATGTTTATCAATATTTGTCATAGCAGATAGTGCAGTAAAAGGGTTTTGAACAACTATAGAGATCTCTTTTCCTCTTTGAAAATCACTATTCATTTTTAAACTATAATCTAGATTTTTAGGAATCATCCCAAGTATTGCTTTCAAAGTAAGGCTTTTTCCACTTCCACTCTCACCAACAAGAGCTAAAGAGTTTTCAATACTAAGTGATATATCAACAAGCTTTTTTTTAGCATCATTGATAAGAAGTTGTTCAATTTTAATCATAAATTTATTATATCAAAATAACTAAAATGGACAAACTTTACAATTTAGACTAAATATACTTGACAAAGATAGACTCAATGTTGTATAATGTAGATATTAGACAATTTAAAGGAGAAAATATGAAAGATTTATTTGAAAAACTTACAAATGCACTAAATGAGTCAGTAGAGAGTGCAGTAAGTCTTGCACTTCATAGTAAAAATCAAGAGGTAGTTCCTATGCATCTACTATGGGGGTTGATTACAAATACAAACTCACTTTTAGTAACATCTTTAAATAAGATGGGTGCTAGTAAAGAGGCGATAGAGCTTGATATTAAAAGCAGAGTTGAGCAGTTACCTAAGGTTTCAACCGTAACAAAGGAGAGTATAAAGCTCTCACGAAAACTTGTGGAGTCCTTGCAAAAAGCTGAGGGGATTATGCACCAAAATGGTGATAGTTTTATAGCAGTTGATAGTTGGATTTTAGCAAATTTTGATGAGCTTGGACTTGATAAATTTGTTGATAAGTTAGAGTTTAAAAAAACGATTGAAGCTATTAGAGGTGGTGCAAAGATTGATAGTAAAAGTGCAGAAGAGAAACTTGAAGCTTTAGAAAAGTACGGTATAGATCTAACTGCTAAAGCAAGAGAGGGCAAACTTGACCCTGTAATTGGTCGAGATGAAGAGATACAAAGGATGATGCAGATACTTATCAGAAAGAGTAAAAATAATCCTATACTTTTGGGTGAACCAGGTGTCGGTAAAACTGCACTTGCAGAAGGGTTAGCCCAAAAGATAGTAAATAATGAAGTACCAACATCACTACAAAACATGAAACTAATCTCTCTTGATATGAGTACACTAATAGCTGGTGCAAAATATAGAGGAGAGTTTGAAGATAGACTAAAAGCTGTTATAGATGAAGTCCAAAAAGATGGAAAAGTTATACTTTTTATAGATGAAATTCATACAATAGTAGGAGCAGGGGCTAGTGAAGGAAGTATGGATGCTGCAAATATTTTAAAACCTGCTCTAGCAAGAGGAGAACTTCATACTATTGGTGCTACTACACTAAAAGAGTATAGAAAATATTTTGAGAAAGATGCTGCACTTCAAAGACGGTTTCAACCAGTTACAGTTGATGAGCCAAGTCAAAATGAAGCTCTTCAAATAATGAGGGGGATAAAAGAGAGACTAGAGACTCATCACAATGTTCAGATATTAGATTCTGCATTGATAGGGGCTGTTAAACTTAGTAGTAGATATATTAGCGATAGATACCTACCTGATAAAGCGATAGATTTGATAGATGAAGCTACAGCAGAGTTAAAGATGCAGATAGAATCTGAGCCATTTGAGTTAAGTCGAGTAAAACGAGAGATTGAAACTCTTAAAGTTGAGTTTGAAGCTTTAAAGATGGAAAAGAGCAAAAAAAATGATGAAAGAGTAGGGGAGATAGAGAAAGAAGTTGCTAATTTAGAGGAGCAAAAAAATATTATTGAGGCTAGATTTAACAATGAAAAAGAAGTTTTCAATGGTATCGCATCTATAAAAGTTAAGATTGATGAACTTCAAACACAAGCAAAATTTGCAAAAAGAGATGCTGATTTTAATAAAGCAGCTGAGATAGAGTATGGTCAAATACCAAAACTACAAGAAGAGGAACAACTGCTTCATAAAAAATGGGAGCAGATGCAAGAAGATGGAGTTCTTTTAAAAAATAGTGTAGAT
>DQSO01000083.1 GCA_015663225.1 Campylobacterales bacterium | reverse complement strand
CTGGTAAATATGATAGTGTACTTGATAACTGTCGAAGATTGTTAAAGGATAATGATACACTTTTTAAAAATGAGTTAGTTTTATTTAAGATAAGAGCTATGGACAAGTTATTGAGCTCACATCTTAAGGTAAAATTTTCATACGATACACTTGATTTAGTTGTAGATGACTTTTTAGATAGCTTTCCTTCTGACAAAAATTTACCAGAGGTGCTTTACTATAAAGTAAAAACTGCATTTAAAAATGGTAGATATACTAAAGCCATTCCTCATGTTGATAAGTTGAGTAAGAACTTTTCTGATAATAAATTTACACATCTTGCTGAGATACTCAAAGCAGAAAAATTATTTACAAAAAGAGATGGAAAATTTAAAGCTATAAAGTTATTAAAGAATGTTTTATATAAAACTAAGTATCAAGATATTGCTTTAAAATCTGCATATGCACTTATAAAAAATTATATTATACTAAAAAATAGTAAGCAAGCTAGGTTTTACTTAGATAAAATATTAAATTCAAATAAAGAATATCTGAATCATGATTTTAAAGAGTCATTTTCTTTAGCTAAAAAGTTTTCAAAAGAGAAAGATTATGCCAGTGCAAATGATATTTGTAAAATACTTATTGTTGATAATAAAGATGAATTACTCTATAAAAACTATGCGAATTGGCTTGAAAAAGATAATAAAAAAGATTTGGCATATAAAATATATAAAAAATATATAAGAGAGTACCAAGAAGGTATATATATTGACTTGATAAAAGAAAAGATAGATAAAGTTCTTCTTGATATAAATGAGACTAATAGCTCAAAACAGCATGAAGATATTGATATTGTGATGAAAAACTATAAAGATGATCCAATTTATAAAAAAGCACTTATAAAAAAAGTCAGACTATATCAAAATGAAAAAAAATATAGTAATATTCTTGATTTGGAAAGTAAGCTAAAAGATATTAATCAAACTTCCTATGTTGATAGTGCGGCTTCAAGTCTATTTAGAGATTATATCTATAAAAAAAGATGTAAAGATAGTATAAATTTAGTTGATAGGTATAAAATATCAGTAGATACAAACTTATCATATGAGCTTACAAAATGTTATTTTGCTTGGGCAAGATATAGAGATGCTAATGCTATTGTCGATAAACAAATATCAGATATAGATATAACTAATAAAGCCAAATGGTTGTACTTAGGAATAAAAACTTCAAATAGAGTTGGCAAATATAGTAAAAGTATATCAATGTTCAATGACTTAGAAAAATTGATAAATATTAATGAGCAATATAGTGACATATTATATACAATATTTGATAGTCAGTATAAACTAAATAAAATAGAAGATGCAATACTTGTTGGTGATAAAATAAAAGTGTTGTATCCAAATAGTCCACAGACTATTGATGTATATGATTCTATAGTTAAGTATGCATATAAAAATAAAAATGATAGCATGCTTGAGTTATATGCTATACGGCTATTAAAACTACAAAAGAGATTAAAGGTACAAACATATTCACCTCGTGTAGATTTATTGCTTATACAAGCACTAGGGCGATTAAATAAGTATAAAAAAGCATTGAGCTACTTTGCTGATGCTATTTTAACTAAAACTATAAATGATACTGAAAAAGCACAACTATTGTATCTTGCAGGTGAGCTTAGTTTAAAACTTAATAATCAAGAACAAGCAAAAGAGTTCTTTATAAAATGTGGAACTGATATTAAAAATAGTATGTGGCAAAAGCTTTGTAGTGACAGTCTTAAGTTGTTAGATTAGTAGATTGTTTAAGAGATTAAAGAGGGATTTACTCCCTCTTTAAATCGTTGTTAGTGTAACTCTCTCCAAAGAGATTTTTTCCATAGGTATGCTAGTAATGTAAATATTACAAAAAAGCCGATTACCCAAGGTCCTATAGCATTACGAGCTGCAAGACTAGGTTCACCAGTTTTTTCCAAGTATTTTAAAACTTTTTCAAAACCATCTTTAGTTAGACCAACTCTTGGCATTGCAGTACCTGGAAGCTGCGTTTGAGGGTTTTCAACGAAAGTTTCAAGGTAATGTGCACCTCTAGCTCTGATTATCATTGATAAATCAGGAGGAAGTTTACCCATATAGTCAGTTATAAGAGCTTGTTCTTCAGCAACTTTTTGCTTGAATTTTAGAGCATCTATATCTTGACCAGTTTTAATATTTGCTTTAGTTGCTGGAACAAACCCAATTTGAGTATATTTTCCATATCTATTTGCATGACATCTACCACAAGCTTCAACATAAGCTTGTTTAGGAGTTACTTCACCAGCTTTTTTAGCTAGTATATAGGCAACAACATTTGCTATATCTTGAGGCTCTGTTACCATTGTTTTGATACTACCCATTGGATGAGCCATTGTATCAGTATATTTATGATCAACATTAGAAGCCATTGCAGGATCTTTGATAAGTGCTATAAGATAGTTTTTATCGTAAATACTTCCTGCATGGTCTAAAATTGGAGGTGTAACACCACCCATATTTACAGCACCATCCATATGACAGCCCATACAGATTGCATATGTACCTTCACCAGCAGTTACATCACCTTTTAGTTTAGAGATAGTAGCAACATCAGCCCAGAAAGCTGTTTTAACTTCTTTTTTATCTTTAGATGCAGCAGCTATATCAGCTTTACCATCATATACAAAGTTATTGCCATCTACATGTTTGTGCATTTGACTATGAGCAAAAGGTTCAACACCCCAATATGTTATAAGTGTAAAAAATGCAACAACACCGAATATTTTTAACTCTTTCATTATTTGTTACCTCCTGATTTTTTTTCCATCATAGTGATAACAGGTAGTGCAACCCATAGTCCAATAAATGACCATGCAAATATAGCACCAAGAGTATTGTAGATACCTTCTGGTGGAAGTTTACCAAGAATTGTAAGTGCTATACAAACAATAAGTAGAGACCAGAACCATAGTCCAAATAGTCCTCTTCTGTTTGCTGGAGCAACATTGTCACTTCTATCTAAAAATGGTAGAAGCATAAATATAACTTGAGCAAAACCAAATGCTATAAGACCAGCATCTTTACCAAAAGGTCTAAGTATCTCATAACTCCATAAGAAGTACCACTCAGGATAGATATGAGCAGGAGTACTAAGTCCATTTGCTGGATCAAAGTTTACAGGATCCATTGCAAAGTTGAAGTGATAAAATACAAGGTAGAAAAAGAAAATCATAAAGAAACCAAGAACTAGAACATCTTTACTTAAAAAGTCTGATTGGAATCTCATTACTTTTGAGTTTTTAGTATCACCTGCAAGATATTTTGCAGCTTCCGCATCAAAATCAATCTCTTCACCATCTTGATTATTTACATGAGGGATTCTAAGAGTTGCAAAGTGAAGTACGATTACACCAATAATAACTAAAGGTAGTAAAAGTACATGTAACATAAAAAATCTTGTTAAGAATGCATCGCCAGGAATATAATCCCCTCTAACCCACTCAACAATACCGTTTAATTCTAATGAACCAAGACTAAATAGATTTGTTATAACCATACCAGCCCAGTAACTCATCTGACCCCATGGAAGCATATAACCACTGAAAGCTTCAGCTGAAAATGCAACAAAAAGAATCATACCAGTTATCCATATCATCTCACGACCTTTTTTATAACTACCATAATAGATAGCTGTAAACATATGAATATATATAAGTAAGAAAACTACTGAAGCAGCAACACCATGGATATGTCTCCATAGCCAACCATAACCAACTTCTGTCATGATAAGATAATTTACACTATCAAATGCAAGATTTACATCTGGCTTGTAGTACATTAGTAAAAATATACCAGAAACTATAAGCAGTCCAAATGTAACTGCCAAAATCATACCCATTGCCCATAAAAAGTTTATATTTTTAGGAATCCAGTATTCTGTTGCTAAAACTCTAGTTACAGTATCAAGTGCAAGTCTTTGGTTTAGCCAATCATGAACACTAGTCGCTTTTTTAAAATGTGCCATTAATCTCCCCTTATGCTGTCAAGCCAGCAGCTTGCATTTTCTTGTAATCTTCACCTGGTTCACCAAGAACTAACTTAGTACCATCTACTTTAAATGGAGGAACAACAAGAGGACTTGGAGGTGGAGCTTTAATAACTTCACCATTTACATCATACATACCACCGTGACAAGCACAGATAAACTCTGTAGTATCAGGAAAATATGCAGGAATACAACCTAGATGTGTACATAATCCAATAGAGACATGAAATCTATCACTACCTATTATTACATCTCTATCATGAGCTTTCATCTTCGCTGTTTTTTTAATAATAAAGATAGGTTTCCCTCTCCATTTCTCAACTATTAGGTCATTTGGTGCAGCATTTGCTAGATCAACTGTAGTAAATCCAGCAGCTTTTACACTTGGAAGTGGATCCCAACTGCTCTTTGCAGCACCAAGAGCAAAAACACCCCCGACTGCTGTAAAGCCACCAAGTGCCATACCTAGAAAATCTCTTCTCTCTTTTTTTACCGCCATAAGCACTCCTTATATAATTTTAACTACAAATTATATCCTAAGGAGTATTAAAAAATGTTGATGTTTATCAACTATTGTTAATGATCGGTTATTGCTTATCTTATACTTTCTTTTTTTGAGCCATTTTGATATAGATATGAAGTATATCTATAGCAGCTGGAGTTACACCGCTTATTTGAGATGCTGAAAAAAGTGTTGGAGGATTGAAAGTATTGAACTTTTCTATGATTTCATTGCTTAGTCCTGCAACTTTTGAAAAGTTAAAGTTCTTTGGTATTTTGATATTTGACATATTTTTCATACGCTCTATTTGAGTCTGTTGTTTTTTTATATATGAGTCATATTTTGATTCTATTAGGATTTGCTCCTTAGTAGCATATGAAAGATTTTTATATTCTGGAAGTAGAAGGTCGAACTTAGCTAACGAGAAAGTTTTTCTACCAACAACTCTTTTTAGTTTAACTTTATCTTTGACTCCATCTTCACCTATGAGAGCCAATCGTGCTGTATTTTCTTTTGAAGGTGTTATATATGTTTCATCAAGAAGAGTTAAAACTTTATCAATATTTTCTTGTTTTAGTTCTATCTCTTTATAGATATTTTCAGGTATAAGATTTAGTTCATAGCCATATTTTGAAAGTCTAATATCTGCATTGTCCTCACGAAGTAGTAGTCTATATTCTGCACGAGAGGTAAACATACGATAAGGTTCTTTTGTCCCTTTTGTAACTAAATCATCTATCATAACACCAATATAAGCCTCATCTCGTCTAAGGATTAGTGGCTCTTTGTTCTCGCATGATAATGATGCATTAATGCCAGCCATAAGTCCTTGAGCGGCTGCTTCTTCATAGCCTGTTGTGCCATTTATCTGTCCAGCACAATATAGACCTTGAACTTTTTTTGTTTCAAGTGTGTGAGTTAGTTCAGTTGGATTTACATAGTCGTACTCTATTGCATATCCATATCTAACTATCTTCGCATTTTCTAAACCTTTGATAGATTGAATCATCTGCCGTTGTACTTGGGGAGGAAGTGAAGTTGTGAGTCCATTTATGTAGTATTCTGTGGCTTCTATAGTTTGAGGTTCTATAAAAAGATGGTGTCGGTTTTTATCACTAAATCTATTTACTTTATCCTCTATACTTGGACAATATCTTGGTCCAGTACCCTCAATTTGTCCTGTAAAAAGTGGAGCACGATAGAAGTTGTCAGAGATTATTTTATGTGTAGTTTCATTTGTATATGTTACAAAACAAGGAAGTTGAGTAGGGTTGAAACTCTCAATATCAGTTTGAAAGCTAAAAGGGATAGGATTATCATCTCCAGCTTGTTGATCCATAATCGAAAAGTCAATACTTTTAGCATCTATTCTTGCACAAGTCCCAGTTTTTAGCCTTCCCATATCAAGACCAATATTTTTTAATGAAGTGCTTAGTGCATTTGAAGCAAACTCTCCAACTCTTCCTGCTTCACACTGGTACTCACCTACATGAATAAGACCTTTTAAAAATGTTCCTGCCGTAACTATGACTTTTTTAGTTTCATATCTATTTCCAAGATCTGTTTTAACTGCAACTACTTTATCTTCTGAAGTCTCTATCTTATTTGCAGTCTCTTGTATAATAGTTAGGTTTGGAGTATTTAAGCATAAATCTCTCATATAGATTCTATATCTATCCATATCGATTTGGGCTCGACTTCCTCTTACTGCTGGACCTTTTGATGAGTTTAAAATACGGTATTGAATACCTACTTCATCAGTACATTTTCCCATCTGCCCGCCTAGAGCATCAACTTCTTTTACAAGATGACCTTTAGCTAATCCACCAATAGCTGGATTGCAACTTGTAGCACCTATTTGCTCTACAAGCATTGTTAGTAGAAGTGTTTTTTTCCCTCGTCGTGCAGCAGATAAAGATGCTTCAATTCCAGCATGTCCACCACCAATAACAACAATATCATAGTTCACTAGCAATCCTACACATTTGTGAAAAATCTTCAACTTTCCAACTAGCAGTTCCTACTAAAATACCATCACAATTTTCTATCTCTAAAATCTCTTTTGTATTTGCTACTTTTACACTACCACCATATAAAAGAGGAGCTTTAATACTCTTTCTAAGTCCATTTAAAGTTTCATCTATCTGTTTTAGTGAAGCAGTTAATCCTGTACCTATAGCCCAAACTGGTTCATATGCAATAATTAGATTTTCATAGTTTATATCAATGTTTTCTAGTTGAGCAAAGTTATATGCTAGAACTTCTTGCAGTCCAGATTCTCTAACTTCTAAAGGTTCACCGATGCAAAAAACTATCTTATATCCTAACTCTTTATAAAAGTTATATTTTTTTTCTATACTATCATTGCTCTCTTTTAGAACATCTCTTCTTTCGCTATGACCTATAAGTATCGTTTTGATACCAAACTCATCAAGTTGCTCAGTTCCAATTTCACCAGTGAATGAACCTTTTTCTACATGATAAGCATTTTGAGCACCTATTGATATATTTGAACTTAGGTTAAAATTGTCAAGTGAAGTAGCAGTAGGAAAAACTAATATGTCATCTTTTATATGGTTTTCTTTTACAAAAGTATTTAAAGTATTTAAAAATTCTTTTGTACTCTCTCTTGTATGGTTAGTTTTAAAGTTTGAAGCTATTATCATGTTAGAGTCGCACCATCTTCAGTAGCTACGGCTTCAACACCTGGTAGAACCTTACCTTCAAGTAGTTCTAAACTAGCCCCACCACCAGTAGATACAAATGTCATCTCTTCTATATCTCCAGCTCTTTGAACTACATCGCCAGTATCACCACCACCTATAATAGTTGTAGCATGGCTATCTGCTACATAGTGACTCATCATATAGCTTCCTTTAGAAAATTTATCCCACTCATAAACACCCATAGGGCCATTCCATAAAATAGTTTGAGCATCATTTAGTGCTTCACGAAATAGTCTATTTGTAGCAGGACCCACATCAAGTGCTATCCAATCTTTTGGTATCTCTTGGATTGGCAGATATTTTGATACCGCATTTGCTGCAAATTTATCTGCAACTACAACATCAACTGGCAGGTAAAACTTAACACCTCTTTGTTTTGCTATATCTATAATCTTTTGTGCATCATCAAGCAGATCATCTTCAACTAAAGAGCTACCAATCTCATGACCAAGGGCTTTTAAAAATGTAAATGCCATACCACCACCAATAATAAGTTTATCTACATCATTTACCAAGTTTAAAAGTGCTTCAAGTTTTCCTGAGATTTTACTTCCTCCTACAATAGCAACAAAAGGTCTATTTGGAGTTTTTACCATTTTATTAAAAAAAGCAACCTCTTTTTTTAGTAAAAATCCTGCTGCTTTTTTATTTCTAGGGAAGAGTGAGGGCATCATGTGAATTGATGCATGTTTTCTGTGACTTGCACCAAAAGCATCGTTTATATAAAAATCAGCCATTGAAGCTAATCGTTTTGCAAATTCTTTTTTATTTGTAGTTTCACCTGGATTGTATCGTAGGTTTTCAAGAAGAAGAATCTCACCTTTTTTGAGGTTGTTAGCTTGTTTTATTGTGTCATCACCTACAACATTTTTTGCCATGATAACATCTTTTTTAAGAAGGTTTGATAGCCTTGTTGCCACAAAATCTAAAGAAAATTCATCACTCCACTCATCTGGATTTGGTCTACCATAGTGACTTGCGAGTATAACTTTACAGTTTCTTCCAAGACAGTATCTTACAGTTGCAAGAGCTGCTCTTATCCTTCTATCATCAGTTATAATTTTATCTTCATCAACTGGTACATTGAAGTCACATCTAATAAATACTCTATCGCCGTCAGTTAACTCTAAATCTTTTATTGAAAGTAGTTCCATAGTTTTTCCTATATTTTCTTTGCTATATGTTTTGCTAAATCTATAAGACGAGCTGAGTAACCCCACTCATTGTCATACCATGCCATCACTTTTACAAAATTTCCACCGATGACTTGTGTTAAATCACTAGCGACTATTGAGCTTACAGCACAACCTACAAAATCAGAAGATACTCTTTTATT
>DQSO01000049.1 GCA_015663225.1 Campylobacterales bacterium | reverse complement strand
CTGATAATGTTTTAGAGTCTAGTCGTGCAAAGCCATTTTTAAAACTACATAGTCAAATATTTCCAAAAGATTTTCTACATGATAGTAGAGTACAACTATTTTCAGATGCAAAGAGATGGCATGAGATTTACAATATAACAACCATAGGTCATGAATATGGTCATATACTTTGGATAGATAACGATACGGAAACACTCATGAACAAGAGTGGAAATTTTAAAAATATAGAGGAGTTTAAAGCAACTACCGGTGGCTTAGTAGCATTTTTTACAAACCCACAAGAGGAACTTAAAAAAGATATTATGATAGATGTGATAAAAAGAGCAGTAGGGCTTATCTCTTGGAGAGAGACTAGTGAAGTTCAACCATACTACTGTGAAGGTCTTATACATCTACAAGGATTGTTTGAAACTAAAGTTTTGATTTTTGAAAAAGAGTTAAAGATAGATATGAGTGATGAGGCATATGAAAAACTAAAAGATTGGTATATCCAAACTTATAAAGATTTAGCAACTCACTATCTACTAAAAAAAGATGCTTCACAGTTCTTGGAAAAATTCGCAGTTAAAAATAGTAAAACATATGACCCAAAAGATGAAGGTATAAGATACTTTGTAAACTACTACTGGAATCTATATAAAGAGTTTGGTCAGGTAGTTGATGATAAAATAAGCAAAGATGATTATATAAAGGTATAAATATGGAAACAAAGATATTCCTTGGAGATATAGAGGTAAGCACAACAAAAGTAAAAGAGATAAAAAATCCTTATAGTGGAGAGGTTGTATCAACATATCCACTATGTACTGCTAGTGATGCAAAAGAGGCTCTAAAAATAGCTCAAAAATCATTTAAAGCAAACAAAGATATAACTCTTTCACAAAGAATAGACTGGGTTGAAGATGTGATAGTAGAGCTAAAAAAAGATACTGATAAATTTGCAAAAATCATAACTGATGAAGTTGGAAAACCTATAAAGTTTGCGATAATAGAAGTTCAAAGATGTATCGAAACTCTAAGGCTTAGTATTGCAGCAGCTATAAATCATGATGGAGAGACCTATAACTCTGATGCGATGCCTAGTGGAAGAAAAACTATTAGTTACTATAAAAGAGTTCCAATAGGTGTAGCTTCACTTATCACTCCTTTTAACTTTCCACTAAATCTTATAGCTCATAAACTAGGACCTGCACTCTTGGCAGGAAACTCTATAGTTTTAAAACCAACTCCAGAAGCTCCTCGTATCGCTTATGAGTTTATAAAACTCTTTACAACAAGCAAATATAGAAGTCCAAATGCTGTAAGTTTAGTCTATGGAGATGTAGAAGTAGGTAGTGAACTTGTGACAAATGCAATTCCTAGAGCTGTAAGTTTTACAGGTAGTGTGCCAGTTGGTGAGATAATCCTAAAAAGTGCAGGTATCAAAAAAGTTTCACTTGAACTTGGAGGAAATGCTGCAACTTTTATAGATGAGAGTGCAGATGTGGCAGAGGCTGCTAAAAAGTGTGTTTTAGGAGCTTTTATCAACTCAGGTCAAGTCTGTATATCACTTCAACGAATCTATGCTCACAAATCAATTTCAGAAGAGTTTATACAAGAGTTAAAAAAAGAGACAAATGCCTTAATAGTTGGTAACCCTTATGATCCAAATACATTTATGGGTCCACTTGTAACAAAAGAAGCAGCCACTCGCGCAAAAGAGTGGGTAGATAGTGCTGTAAGTGAAGGTGCAGTTTTAGAGTGTGGAGGAGAAGTTGATGGAGCTATGTTTACGCCAACACTTTTAAGCAATGTAACCGACAGCATGAACATAGTATGCGAAGAAGTTTTTGCACCAATAGTTTCAGTAGTAGAAGTAGATAGCTTTGATGAAGCATTAAAGAAGATAAATAACTCTCCTTATGGACTTCAATACTCAATCTTTACAAACTCACTAATAAATACAAAAAGAGCGATAGAAGAGTTTGAGTGTGGTGGAGTAGTTATCAACGATATACCAACTCTAAGATTTGATATACAACCTTATGGAGGAAGTAAACTTAGTGGTATCGGGAAAGAAGGGCCAAAGTATGCTTTGGAGGAGTTTACTGAGATAAAATCAGTGGTTATTTGTTAGGGATAAGAGTAGTTTCTCTCCCTCTTCCCATTCATCAAGATTTGAACTAGAGTTTATATGACCCTTATCTCCAATATTAACTAGCTTCGAACCACAGTTTTTAGCAAACTCTTCGCTTCTTGTAAGTGTAGAGTAGGGGTCATTTGAACTAATAACAACTATACTTCTAAAAGGTAGTTTGTCTTTTGGCATAGGAGCAAAGTCTTTTAACTCTTTTATTACATCATCTACTTCAACATCAGGTGGAGCTACCATTAAAACTGCTTCTATGTTTGTATTGTGATTTTTAACATAGTGAGTTATGAGTAGGCATCCAAGAGAGTGAGCTATTAAAACTATTGGTTTTGTAGATTTTTTTATTGATATATTTAGATTTTCAAGCCAAGTTGATAGGTTTGGATTATTCCAATCATCTTGCTCAACTCTTTTAAAATTTGGATACTTTTTTTCCCAGATACTTTGCCAATGATTTTTATCGCTTCCGCCAAGGCCAGGGATAACTAAAACATCATACTTATCAAGCACTTATACTACTTCTTTAGGGATTGAACTATTTAGCTTTACTAGAACATCGTAACTTATAGTATTGAACTCTCTTGCTATCTTTTTTGCATCACCAATAAGAGATATCTCCTCATCATCACCCAAAAAAGATATACTATCCATAGATATTCTACCTATAACTTTTTTCTCATTAAGCATTAATTCACTCTTGCCATCATGCCTAAAGAAGCCATCCCCGTAGCCAATATCATAAGTTGAAACTGTACTATCATGTGAAAGAGTTCCAATACCACCATATCCGATTCTATCACCTTTTTTTAAATCTCTTGATGATATTTTTTTAGCGATCAAAGATAAAACTGGCTTTAAGTTAAACTCTCCAAAGCTATCATGCATCTCATGATAACCGTAGATTCCTATTCCGCATCTAGCAAAATCATCCTCATAAATTTTACTTCTTAGAACTGTAGCTGAGTTTCCACTATGAAAAAGAACATCGCTATCTTTATAGATATCTTTAAGTTTTTTCCACTGTTGTTGTTGCCAAAACTGTTCACAGCTTAGTTCATCTGCACTTCTAAAATGTGTCATAACTCCTACTACATTTAAGTTAGTAGTATCTATCTTCTTGGGAACTAAGCCATTTCTATGCATACCTGTATCAAACTTTAGGTGTATCTTTTGATTTGTAATTTTTTTAAGTTGTGTGAGTGAATTTATGACAAGTGAGAAGTTATCTTTATATATGGAAAAATCTGGATTTAAGATGATAATATCTTCAAATAAATCCTCTATTTCCAAGGCTTCATCTTCAGTTTTTACGATAGCTCTTTTTATCCCATACTCACATGATAGCTGGGCTATAAGTTTTAGACCATGCCCGTAAGCATTATCTTTTAGAACTACTGCTAACTTATCTTTACTGCCTAGTTTTTTAGATAAAAAATCTAGGTTATGATAAAAGTTAGCCCTATTAATCTTTATGTAGCTCATAGGTCTGCCCTAGTAAAGCTCTAAGTTTTCTAGCTTGATAGTCTAGTTTGAAAAGATTTTCATAGACTACTTTTGCATCAAGAGTAGGGTTATTGTCAAAATCAAAATTTCCTTTACTATCTTTTGGAAGATTGTCATCTAGTATCGCAAAAAACTCATCTCTTATCTCTATAAGTTTTTTATTTTCAGCTTTTATATAATCTTTTTCAAACTCCATAACTTCTCCTATACATTTGCCGCAACGATATATGTTGGGTCATTTTCTTCAAAACTACAATAAGGTCCAGCCTCTTTTAGAAGATTTTTACAATCTCTGCTTAGGTGTCTTATTTGAAGTATTTTATCATTTTTTTTATATTTTTTGGTTAGTGCATCTATCGCTTCAACACCAGATATATCCATAACTCTAGCTTTATCAAAATCAATAATCACATTTTTTGGATCACTCTCTATATCAAACTGCTCGTTAAATGATGTAACAGAAGCAAAAAACAAAGGACCATCCAGACAATAAATCTTCGTATCACCATCCATAGAAGTTCGTGAATAAATCTTAGCATGTTGCCAAGCAAAAACAAGAGCAGAGATGATAATACCAGCGACAACAGCGATAGCTAAATCAAAAAATACTGTGATAATAGTAACAATAACAAGTACAAAAGCATCAGCTCTTGGCATATATTTGATACGGCTAACACTACTAAACTCAAAAGTTCCCATACTAACCATAAACATAATACCAATCAAAACAGCAACAGGGATAACACCAATAAGATCACTTAAAAATACAACAAATATTATCAAAAGCATAGCAGCAGTAAAACTAGAGAGTCGTCCAAGTCCACCAGAAGTAAAGTTGATAACACTTTGTCCAATCATCGCACATCCAGCCATACCACCAAATGAACCACTAGCAATATTTGCCACACCTTGAGCAACACACTCTTTATTTCCACTACCTCTAACACCACTCATCTCATCTAAAACTGAAAGAGTAAGAAGTGATTCGATAAGTCCAACAAGTGCAACTATAACGGCATAAGGGAACAGAAGTTTAAAAGCCTCTAAAGTAAACAGTGAACTGTCAGGAAGTACAAATGTAGGAAAACCGCCAGATATATCAGCTAAATCTGAAACTGTCTTAGTATCAACACCCATAAAATAAACAATCGCCGTAATAGATATAATAGCTACCAATCCAGATGGAATAGCTTTAGTAATCTTAGGAAGATAAAACATAATAGCCATAGTGATAACAATAACAATATACATAACATAGTTTTGAGCCAATGATGCACTCATAACACTAAAGAAACCATCTAACTCATCATAGTTATCAGGTTTTAAAAACTTAAACTGACTTGTTGCTATAACGATAGCAAGACCATTTAAAAACCCAAACAGAGCAGGTTGAGGAACAAGTCGTATAAATTTACCCATCTTTAAAAGACCAACCATTATCTGTAAAAATCCTGCTACGATAGAGGTTAGAAGTATGTAGTTTAGTATCAAAATGCTTAGTTCATTTTTAGGCATATCTGGATTTAATGCAGCAACTGCAAGTCCAAGTCCAACAAATACAACAGCAACAGCACCAGTAGCACCACTAATCATACCAGGCTTTCCACCGATAAGTGAAGTTACAAGACCGATAATAAAAGCAGCATAAAGCCCAACTAAAGGACTAACTCCAGCTATAAAACTAAATGCAATAGCCTCTGGAACAAGAGCAACTGCAACAACCATGCCTGATAACACATCATTTTTAATATTTTGTGCTGAATAATTTTTTAAATTTATCAATAATTTTCCTTAAATTGTCTAACTCTCGCGATTTTATCGTAAGTTTGTTATAATCAGCCAAAAGTGGGGTGAAAGTGTTGTTATTAGGGATAGATGAAGCTGGGCGAGGATGTCTTGCTGGACCACTTTGTGTGGCAGGGGTTATTTTACATAAGAGTATAGATGGACTTGCCGATAGTAAAAAACTTTCTGCAAAAAAAAGAAATACTCTATTTGAGAAAATTATTCCAAACTCAACTCATAAAATTATCTTTACTGATGCAAAAACTATTGATGAAATAGGACTAAGTAAAGCTATAAAAAATTCACTAATAGCAATAACTACTTCACTAAAATACGATAAAGCTATCTTTGATGGAAACACAACTCTAGGAGTTTCAAACCTAGAATGGATGATAAAAGCAGATACAAAAGTTGCAGAAGTCAGTGCGGCGAGTATTTTAGCAAAGGTATCTCGTGATAGATATATGTTAGAGGTTGATAAAGAGTTTCCAATCTATCAGTTTGCAAAACATAAAGGTTACGGTACAAAACTACATCGGGAACTTATAGGAGAGCATGGATATATACAAGAACATCGAAAATCATTTAAAATAAAGTCTTTAACATGAGTGATATAGTCTTAGTTGGAGTAAATGCTAGATATACTCACTCATCATTGGGTCTTAGATACCTTTATGCAAATCTAAAAGAGTTAAAACAAGACTCACAGATACTTGAGTTTACAATAAATGATGATGAAAGCTCAGTAGCTGAAAAAATACTTCTTCAAAACCCTAGAATAGTAGGTATAGGAGTCTATATTTGGAATGCTATAAATATTCAAAAACTTGTAGAAATCATAAAAATGGTAAACCCAGATATAAAACTAATTCTTGGTGGTCCTGAAGTTAGTTATCAACCATTTCGAGTAAATTGGGATTTGGCAGATTTTATTATACAAGGTGAGGGAGAGATAAGCTTTTACAATACTTGCAGAGATATTTTAGATGATAATAGCCCAAATGAGAAGATAATAAAATCAATCACCCCAAACCTAAAAGAGATAGAACTTCCATACATTAACTATAGTGATGATGATATAAAAAACCGATATATCTATGTTGAAGCAAGTCGAGGTTGTCCATATGAGTGTGAGTTTTGTCTTTCGGCTATTGATGAGAGAGTTAGGTATTTTGATATTGATAAAATCTTGGAAGAGTTTGATATATTGTGGGAAAAGGGTGCTAGAAATTTTAAGTTTATAGATAGAACTTTTAATCTAAATATAGCCTATGCAAATGCTTTGATGGATTTTTTCTTAGCAAAAGATGGTGATTTTTCACTACACTTTGAAGTAATACCTGATAACTTCCCTCAAAAATTAAGAGAGAAAATAGCAAAGTTTCCACCTCACTCACTGCAACTTGAAGTTGGTATACAAACTTTAAATGAAGAGATACTTACAAATATCCATAGAAAGATGAATCTAAAAAAGCTAAAAGAGAATATAACATTTTTAGAGACAAAGACAAATGCTCATCTGCATGTCGATCTTATTATTGGACTTCCAGGCGAGAGTATAGAGAGTTTTGCAAAAAATCTAAATGAGTTAAAAGAGATAACAGACTCAGAAATTCAACTAGGAATATTGAAAAAACTATCAGGCACTACTATCTCTCGACATGATAAAGTTTTTGATATGGTTTATAGCGAGAAACCACCTTACGAGATACTACAAAACAGTAAAATAACATTTTTACAACTTCAAAAACTAAAAAGATTTACAAGATTTTGGGACTTGGTCTATAACAGTGGAAACTTTCATAAAACAAAAGATTTTATTTGGAAAAACACAACTGTTTATGACGGATTTAATGATTTTAGTGAGTGGATATACTCTCAAACTCTATCAACTTGGCAAATTTCTTTGATGAGATTATCTGAGTTGTTATTTAACTATTTAACAGATGAAAAAGAATTTGATAAAACAATAGTTGCTGATTGTATTATGAGTGATATTATAAAAGTGAGAGGACGAAAAGTTCCAGGATTTTTACAAGAACATGCCTCTTGTATTCCAAATCTAAAAAGAATCTATTTAGATAAAGGAAATAAGAGGCAAATCTTGAGGGATAGCTAATACCTAGTCAACTATTACTATACAAGATGGTGTTGAAACAACTGGTGCACAAGATGAACAAACAGATGTACAACAACTAACAACAACTGGTGCTGGTGCTACACAACAATCCTCAGTAACAATAGTCGCATCTGGGATACAAGCTAGCTGCGGACAATCTTCCACAGTATTCACAGCACCTTCACTAAAATCACATTTAGCAAAAAGAGCCATACCTAAAAATAAAACACCTATAATAACCTTTTTCATAATTCCTCCTTAAAAATAAGATGTGAAGAATTGTAACAAATAATAGGAAAAAAATATTTTAATAATTTAGACTAATAATAATATATAATTTGATTTTTATAAAGTAATGGTGCGGACGAGAGGACTTGAACCTCCACGCCGTGAGGCACCAGATCCTAAGTCTGGCGTGTATACCAATTTCACCACGTCCGCACAACAATTAAACAGTATAACAAAACATACTTAAAGTATATTT
>DQSO01000019.1 GCA_015663225.1 Campylobacterales bacterium | reverse complement strand
TAACTAAATCTCTGTTTTTTTCTAAGCTATCATGTGAACAAACATCTTCTATTTTGTGATTTTCCCAAAGACCACCAGAGTCTCTAAAGGTTGATATACCAGATTGGGCACTTATTCCTGCACCGGAGAATATTATGATTTTTGACATGATAATACCTTTTAAAGAGAGTATATCAAAATAAAATAGTGATTTTTATAAGATAAGTGGTGGGTCCACCAGGATTCGAACCTGGGACCACTCGGTTATGAGCCGAGTGCTCTAACCAACTGAGCTATGGACCCTCAATTGTTTTGAAGTGTGATTATAGCTTGTCAATACTTAAAATAATTTTAAATTTCAAAGAATATTTATAAAAACATTTTTAAAGGGCATATTGGATAATATTTATATTATTTATAAAAGGCAAAACATGACAGATACTCTCTTGGTTGAAATTGGTGTAGAGGAGTTACCCGCGATACCTTTTTTAAAAGAACTTCCAAATATTAAAAATAGATGGCTAAAGATTTTAGAAAAATATTCATTATCATGTGAAGTAGAGTTTTTTTATACACCAAGACGGTTAGTATTTCTACATGATAAGTTTAGTTTAAAACAAGATGATACTACTTTAGAGTTATTTGGTGCTCCACTAGCTATAGCTTATAAAGATGATGAACCTACAAATGCTACACTTGGATTTGCTAAAAAGTGTGGAGTTGATATATCAGAGCTTAGCACTATTGACAAAGGTGGTAAAGAGGTTCTTTACTATAAAAAAACAGTTGAGGGAAAAGAGTCAAAAGAGTTGATAGGCTTAATTGTTGATGAGTTTTTATCCTCTTTAGAGTTTGGTAAATCCATGAGATGGGGAGATCAAAAAAGAAGTTTTATAAGACCTATAAGATGGATTGGGGCTTTGCAAGGTAGTGAAGTTGTTGAGTTTGAACTCTTTGGAGTTAAAAGCTCAAACGAGACTTATACTCATAGAACTAACTCATATGATGGCTTTAAATATAGTAGTATTGATGAGTATTTAACCATACTTGAAAATGGAAGTGTTATTTTAAATGCTGATACTCGTAGAGATATGATTGTGTCTGGATTTGAAGATATAGAGAGAGAGTTTGGTGTTATTATAGAAAGAGATGATGAACTTTTAGAAGAGGTTGTTGCTATTACGGAGTATCCTACTGCTTTGATTGGTAAGTTTGATAGTGAGTTTTTAAGACTGCCTAATGAAGTTGTGATAACTTCAATGAAGGAGCATCAAAGATATTTTCCTATATTTGTAGATGGTAAGCTTACTAATAGATTTATTGTTGTTTCAAATGCATTGAGTGATAATTTTTCTCATGTTATAGCAGGAAATGAGAAGGTTTTAAAACCAAGATTGAGTGATGGTATATTTTTCTATGAAAATGATTTGAAAGCTGGTTTAAATCCTAAAGGACTAGATCGTGTAACTTTTATAAAGGGGCTTGGTAGCATATATGATAAAGAGCTTAGAGAGCAGAAGATTGCAAAATATCTAAATAGTAAGTATCATGTAGGAGATGAAGAACTTTTACAAGAGACGGTACTACTTTCAAAAGCTGATTTAATAACTGATATGGTTTATGAGTTTACAGAACTTCAAGGTTTGATGGGGTACTACTATGCTAAGAGTGATGGAAAAGATGAACAGTGTTATATGGCTATAAAGGAGCAATACTTGCCTACTGGAGAGGATAGTGCTCTACCTTCAAGTGATTTTAGTTCAGTTGTTGCACTATCAAATAAGTTAGACACTATTTTAGGACTCTTTAGTATCAACAAAATACCAACTGGAACAAAAGATCCATTTGCACTTCGTCGTGCTTGTGTTGGTATCATGAAAATAATCATCGATAGAGGTTTTAGCTTTAGTATAAAAGATGATTTGGAAGCTTTATCATGTGAGTATGATAAGTTTGATTTAGAACAACTAGAGAACTTTTTTATAGATAGATTATATAGTCTTTATACCGTAAATAGCTCAGTTATAAAAGCTGTTTTAAACTCTGGTGAGAGAGATTTAGTTCAGATTGATAAGAAGATAAAAGCACTTAGTTTGATAGTTGATAAAGATGATTTTAGTGAGATTTTTTCTACCTTTAAAAGGGTGGCAAATATTGTAAAAGATGTTGAACTCTCATCAACTCTTGAAATAGATAAAAACCTATTTTTACTTAATGAGGAGAGTGAGCTATATATTGCTTATAATAGTGTCTCTTTGAGAGATTATAGTGATTACGAGAGTGAACTTGAAGCTCTTTTTGGATTGAAAAAGAGTATTGATAACTTCTTTGATAATGTAATGGTAAATGATAAAGATGAAAAAATAAAGAATAATAGAAAAAATCTTATAGCGACAATATACAGAAGTTTTTTCACTATTGCTGATATAAAGGAGATTTCTATTTAGTTTAGATACTATTATAGATAAAAAATTTATGGAGAAAAAGCTACATGATAAGTAAAAAAATAGCACTTCTTGGGTTTATTGGCCTAGTTTTAGTAACAAATCTTTTTGCATTTAGTCAAAGTTCGAGTATGTCTCAAGATAGACTTGAAGCATTGGCAAAGTATACAAAGGTTATTCAGACAGTTGAAAAATACTATGTTGATGATCAAAATATTAGTGATATTATCAATAAATCACTAGAGGGTCTGATGAGTAATCTTGATGCACACTCATCTTTTATGAGTAAGAAAAAGTATGAAGATATGAAAGTTCAAACTGAGGGTGAGTTTGGAGGGCTTGGTATAACTGTAGGTATGAGAGATGGTGCTTTAACTATTATTGCTCCTATTGAAGGTACTCCAGCAGATAAAGCTGGGTTAAAATCTGGTGATATAATATTGAAGATAAATGATAAATCAACTCTAAATCTTACGATAGATGAAGCTGTAAATATCATGCGAGGGAAAGTTGGAACAAAGATAGATATTACGATAGTTCGTAAAGATGCTCCAAAACCTATCAAAATAGAGATTATTCGTGGCATTATCAAGATAGATTCTGTTTATACTAAAAAGATAGAAGATAGTAAAGTTCTCTATGTAAGAGTTACGACATTTGATAAAAAAGTAGTAGATGGAGTTAAAAAAGCTTTAGAAGCAAATAAAGATGCAACTGGTTTGGTACTTGATTTGAGAAATAACCCTGGTGGACTTCTAAATCAAGCAGTTGGACTTGCTGATTTGTTTATAGATAAAGGACCTATCGTATCTCAAAAAGGACGAATAGAGAGTGAAAATGAAGTTTATAATGCAACAAGTAGTGGCACATATAAAGATATTCCAATAGTTGTTTTAGTTAATGGAGGAAGTGCAAGTGCAAGTGAGATTGTAAGTGGTGCTTTGCAAGATACTAAACGAGCTATTGTTATAGGAGAGAAAACTTTTGGGAAGGGAAGTGTTCAAGTTATACTTCCTCTTGGCAAAG
>DQSO01000074.1 GCA_015663225.1 Campylobacterales bacterium | reverse complement strand
TTACATGTTCAAACTTTTACTCTCGATTTTATCTATCTATCTACTAACAGGTTGTGCTACAAAAAATCCATTTGTAGAGAGTGCAGTTAGCTATGGTGGCGAAAAAGTTGAAGATGATTCAGAACATATAAGAGCATCAGAACCTCTGTATCGTGCAACAATGAAACCCTATAAAGTTAGAGGCAAATGGTATCAACCAATCGCTGTTAGCGAAGGCGATAGCTTTAGAGGTAAAGCTAGTTGGTATGGAAAAGACTTTCATGGAAAATTAACATCAAATGGAGAGCGATACAATATGTACAAATGTACAGCAGCAAGTAAAGTGCTTCCAATAAATACATACCTAAAAGTAGAAAATCTTGATAATGGTAGAGTAACTGTTGTAAGAGTAAATGATAGAGGTCCTTTTGTTCACGGAAGAATAATCGACCTTTCATACCAAGCTGCACGAGAAATTGGTCTTATCAAACATGGTGTTGCAAATGTTAGAATTACAGTAATAAGTAGTGATACTTCTGCAAATAAATATGCAAAAAAATCAAAAAGAAAATCAAAAAAAATAGCTAATACAACCAATAACAAATACTTCGTTCAAATAGCTTCCCTATACAATAAATCAAAAGCTATTGAAGTAAAAAAAAGGTACTTAGCATTAAATAGAAAACATAAACCACTAATAAAAAAACAGGGTGAAGTATATAGAATTTTGCTTGGAAATTTTAGATCAAAAACTGCAGCAAAAACTTTTATAAATAATAGCAGCTTTCACGATGCATTTGTAGTAAGGAACTAAATTGGCAACGATAAACAGAGAGACAAAAGAGACAAATATTGAAGTTACCCTAAATCCATACGGAAAAGGAAAATACGATGTCAACACTGATATAGGTTTTTTTAACCATATGTTAGAGTCTTTTACTAAACATTCAAGGTTTGATATAGATGTTAAGTGTGATGGTGATATAGATGTAGACTTTCACCACTGTGTAGAAGATGTAGGTATTGTATTGGGAACTGCTTTTAAACAAGAAGTTTATCCGGTAGAAAATATAGAGAGATTTGGAGAAGGTTCAGTGGTAATGGATGAAGCATGTGTAACAACAACTCTTGATATATCCAATAGACCTTTTTTACAATTTCAATCACCAATAGTTGGAAAAGTTGGGGAGTTTGATTGTGAACTTGTAGAGGAGTTTTTTAGAGCTTTTTGCTTTAATGCAGGGATAACTGCTCATATTATTTACAAAAGAGGAACAAATAAGCACCACATCATAGAAGCAACATTTAAATCTTTTGCATTAGCGATTAGACGAGCTCTAAAAAAGGATGAAACTCTAGGAGTTTTAAGTACTAAAGGGGTTTTATAATGATAGAGCTTTTAGTTCTTGATGTAGATGGTTGTTTAACTAATGGAAAGATAACTTACGACTCAAACTTAACTGAAACAAAATCATTTAGTGTTAAAGATGGTTTAGCTATTGCAACTTGGATAAAAATGGGCAAAAAAGTTGCTATTATAACTGGACGAAAATCAACAATCGTACAAAAAAGAGCAGATGAATTAAAAATAAATTATCTATTCCAAGGTATTAAAGATAAGCTTTCAACTCTTGATAAACTATTACAGGAATTAAATCTAAATTATAATAATATTGCAGCCATTGGCGATGACTTAAATGATTATCATATGCTAAAAAAAGCTGGTTTGTCATTTACACCAAATGATGGAGTTGATGATATTCAAAATATTGTTGATACTACTCTTAGTAAAAAAGGTGGAGATGGTGCAGTTAGGGAGATGATAGAGATTATCTTAGAAAAAGAAAATATAAAAGATAGGTTTTTACAACAGTGGCTTTAAAATTTGTATTTTTAGCCCTTTTTGCCCTTTTGGTAGAGATTATATTTCTATCAAAAGAGTTGCAATATATGTTTATTGATAAAAATTCTAACGACAATATACAAATAGAGTTTACAAACTCAAAATCAACCATAATCACAAAAACTGGAATAACTAAAGAGTTAACTGCATCAAAAACAGAACAATATCCAACATACAAACTATTTTTTGACCCTATTTTAACCATATATGATACAAATAATACAAAAAAAATAAGTTCCAAAAATGCAAAATTTTGGGATAAAGAAAATATACTAGAGCTTAAAAATAGTGTAAATATACTAACAAAAGATACTACATTTAGCTCAAACGATCTTAACTACTCCCTAACAACCCAAATAGCAACAAACAACTCAACATATACACTAAACTCAAAAGAGTATAAAGGTAGTGGCAGTAGTCTATATTTTGATATAAAAAACAATATAATACGATCAAAGAAAATAAACTACAACCTTAATTTTAAAGAGTAAACATGAAAATATTTTTAATACTTTTACTAAATATTGCACTTTTTGCAAATCAGTTAGTAAACATAGAAGCTGAAAATTTTGAAGCAGACCAAAATACACTTAAAACTACTTTCACAGGCAATGTCAAAATAACAAAAGCTGGTGATAAAATATTTGCTGATAAAGTTATAGTTGTTTTTAGCTCTGATAACAAACCACTACAATATAAAGCAACTACATCTGTAAAATTCTTCCTAGTTTCACAAAATTCAACAATAGTGGGTAGTTGTAACTCTCTTGTTTACAATCCAAAGAGTAAAAACTACACACTAAGTGGCAATGTTAAGATAGATGACCCCACTCTTGGCAGAAAGATTTCAGCATCCAAAGTTACAATAGACCAAGTAAATGGTAAGACAATTATTACAGGTCAAAATAAAAAACCTGTAAAATTTATATTTGATATTAAAGAGTAAATATGGCTAAAATAGTAGATACAAAGTTTTTAACTTCAGCACCAACAATAAACGAAGCATTAGCAAATGATCTGAGTGAAATAGCTATCATGGGAAGAAGTAATGTTGGTAAAAGTAGCTTTATAAACTCTATTACAAATAGAAAAAATATAGCCAAAAGTTCATCAACACCAGGAAAGACAAGACTGATAAACTTTTTTGATATAACATATCTTCATGATAAAGAAAAGTATTTTGCAAGAGTTGTAGATCTACCTGGATTTGGTTATGCTAGAGTTTCAAAAGTAGAAAAAAAGAAGTGGCAAGAATCACTTACTGAGTTCATCACAAAAAGAAGCTCAATAAGAGTTTTTATACACCTTTTAGATGCAAGACACCTAAACCTTGAAATAGATAATGATGTTAGAGATTATTTAAAAAGTATAAAAAGGGGTGATCAAGAGGTTATAGAGATATTTACAAAAGCTGACAAACTAAATCAAAGAGATCGCTCAAAACTACTATCTCGCTTTCCAAATGCCTTGCTTGTATCAAATCTTAAAAATTCAGGAATAGATAAAGCATCAAATAGAATCTTTAGCTCACTATTTGGTATAAAAAATTGATATATAAAAAAGCAACTCTAGCTGATATACCTGCTATGCAGAGTATTGTAAAAAAAGAAGTAGAAAATGGAACTATTCTTTTTAGAAGTGACGATGATGTTGCAACAAATATCAGATCATATACCATTGCTCTAAATAATAGCACTATTGTTGGATATGCTGCACTTCATATTCATACAAAAAACTTAGCAGAAGTTAGAAGTCTTGTTGTAGATGAAAATCATAGAGGTAAAAAAATAGGAGCAACACTTGTAAAAGAGTTAAAAAAAGAGGCAATTAGTCTAAAATTAAAACAGATTTTCACACTAACCTATGAAAAAAACTTTTTTGAAAAATTAGATTTTACAGAAATTCCAAAAGAGTCACTACCTGAACAAAAGATTTGGGCTGACTGTATCAAATGTAAACACTTTCCAGTATGCAACGAAGTATCCCTGATTATCGACCTATAGTATCAATACTTCTTGTAATTGGTCTATTTTTTTATGAATCTATAACATCACTATTTACATATATTACTCCATTGTCAGGTTTTATTTTTCTCTACCTAATAGAGAATATTGAGAAAAAAGATAAATCACTTATAAATCTAATACTATTTATATATCTAGCCTACTTTGAACTAGATCGTGGTTTTTTTCTCTTTAGTTCAGTAATACTATTTTTTCTATACTATAACTTATTTCACAAAGAACTTAGTAGTAGTGCAATGTGTCATAACTGTTTAAGAATCACCTACATTTTTATCTACTACATTGGGTTTTATATACTAAATTTATTTGCAGCCCTTATTTTTAATCATGAACTACCTAAGTTTGATATAACTTATATCATATATATTATCTCTGATACAATCTTGGTACTACTCTAATGCATGCAAGATTAAAATTTCTTATAATCTCCATAGCAATATTTAATCTAGTGCTAATCTCTAGAATATATACTCTAAGTATTGAGTCAAATAAACACTATGAAAAACTAGCCTTTAATAATATCTCTAAAACTCACTACATAAAACCTGTACGAGGTATAATAAGAGATGCCAATGGTGTACCACTTGCAATAAATAAACTTGGATTTTCTATCTCTGTTTCACCTAGACTCAGAGGTAAAAAGTTTAAAAAACTGCAAAAAATACTTATTAATCTATCAGAAAAATTTCCAACTTATGAGTATAAAAAACTACTAAAAAAGTATAAAAAATTTGATTCACCTTACAATCATAAACCAATTTTAATTGTAGATTTCATACCTTATGATGAGATGATTTCAAAATTTGTAAAACTCTCACTAAATAGTGATATTTTTATAGAACCAACTTATAAAAGATTTTATCCACACAATGAAGTAGCCTCACACATTATAGGGTATACAGGAAAAACAAATAAAAAAGAGGCAAAAAAAGATAATACTGCAAAAGTTATAGGCTATATAGGAAAAAATGGTATTGAAAAATATTACAATGATATACTAGAGGGTCGTTTAGGTAAGCTACAAGTTAAAGTTACAGCTTCAAATAAAGAGATAAAAACACTATCAAAAACAAAAGCTTCAAGTTCTGATATAAGCCTTACTCTTGATATTGAACTGCAAAAGTATATACAAGAGTTATTTATTGGTAAAAGTGGTTCCATTATAGTTATGAATGCAAAAAATGGTGAAGTTTTAGCAGCAGGTAGTTTTCCTGAGTTTGATCTTAACATGTTTGTAAATGGCGTTGATAGAAAAACATGGAAAAAAATCATAGAAGATGTAAATCGCCCCTTTACAAATAAGATAACACAAGGATTATATCCACCAGGTTCTTCAATAAAACCATCTATTGCTCTCTCATATCTAAACTCTAAAAAAGTTTTTTCCAATCAAAAAGTTTTTTGTAAAGGCTACATTGAAGTTGGAAAAAGAAATAGAAAATTTAGATGTTGGAAAAAAAGTGGTCATGGTCATATAAATACTAAAGATGCGATAAAAAGTAGTTGTGATGTCTATTTTTATGAGGGTGCTTTAAAAACTGGTATTGACAAGATATCCAAAGATATGAAAAGATATGGTTTTGGTAAAAAAACAGGTATAGATTTACCAAATGAATTTATAGGCACTATGCCAAATCGCCAATGGAAGATGAAAAAATATGCACAGCCATGGTATATCGGTGATACTATAAATACTTCGATTGGTCAGGGTAACTTTCTTGTAACACCAATGCAAGTTGCTATTTCAACTGCTCAGATTGCAACTGGCTATCAAGTAATACCACACTTTGCAAGAGCTATTGATGATGTAGAGCTAAATTTTGATAAAAAAGAAATTTTTAATAAAATTGAAAAATCTAAACTAAAACTCATAAGAGAATCAATGTACGATGTATGCTACAAAGAGGGCGGAACTGCTAAACACTATGTACATTCACTTGTTCATATGGCGGGTAAAACAGGAACTGCACAGGTTGTAGGTATCACTCAAGATATTAAAAAAAGACTGACAGAAGAAGAGTTAAAGTTTTTCCACCGTTCTCAAGCTTGGTTTACTACTTTTGCTCCATATGAAGATCCTACATATGTTATAACAGCGATTATTGAGCATGGTGGGCATGGTGGTAGTGCAGCTGGTGGTATGATAAGTAAAATATATAATAAAATGATAACTATGGGATACATTGATAAAAAATTTATAAAATAGGTTATATTTAACTCTAAATAACTATAATTATTTTATGAATACTGACTATGAATATAACAAGCAGATTAAAATTTCTATTATATTTTTTATACTATTTATACTAACTATTATACTAATAAGTACACTATTTGGTATTGAAAAAAGTGATAAGAAAAAACCAAATATAAACAGTAAAAAAATTAGCTATGCCATAAGAGGATCTATACTTACAAGCGATAATTACTTTTTATCCATAAGTAAGCCACTATACAAAGCTACAATACAAAAAAAATATCTTGATCCAAATAAACAAGATACTTTTATTGAACTTTTTTCAAAATACAGTGGGGTTTCTAAAGCTACTATAGAGGAAAGACTTCTTCAAAGTAGTAACTATGTTGAACTATCACGAGATATTGATGCAACAACAGCTAAATTTTTACAAGAGTTAAAATATGACTTGACAAGACTAAAGATTTTTAGACCACTAAAGCCAAATGGTATTACAATAGGACTTGATATACACCAATACAAAGAAGATAGACTCTATCCACTAAAAACCACACTCTCCCCATATTTAGGATTTACAAGAGAGGATAAGTATGGTAAACCATATGGTGGTTATGGACTAGAAAAATACTATGAACATCTTTTAAAAAATAGTTCAAATATGATTTCTACTGGTCAAAGAGATAAAAATGGAATTATTATAAAAGATAAAAAAAATAAAACTATAAAAAAAGAAGATGGTTTTGATATTGTAACAAATATCAATCTTTCACTTCAAAAAAGATTAGAATCTATTTTACAAACTCAACATAAACGAATTAAGTCAAAAGAGATTATAGCCTCTGTGATGGAGTCCTCTACTGGTAAAATTATAGCCGTTTCAAGTACAAGAGTATACAATCCACAAAAGTTTACAAATATTAATGATACACCAATCTCAGCTATTAGATATATTTATGAACCAGGTTCAGTTATGAAACCAATCTTTTTTGCAATGCTTTTAGAAGCAAAAAAAGTAAGATTAAGTGAAAGAATAAATACTCACAATGGAAGATACCTACTTCGCCCAGGT
>DQSO01000016.1 GCA_015663225.1 Campylobacterales bacterium | reverse complement strand
CTGGAGTGTGAACTTCATACCTTGGCAATTGCTATGCAGACTTTCATTGCTATTTTTGATGAAATAGCTAAAATTGAAGATGTTGTCAATTTACATCTAAAGACTTTATCCTCTCATTTGCTTCTTTTATTCTCTCAACACTAACTCTGCCCTCTAAAACAAGTTCATAAATCGTATCAACTATTTTCTCAAGTTTCACAGGCTTATCTAAAAAGTTTCCAATAAGTAGTATATCAACTCCAGAGTTTATACTAAGTTCTAAAGCTTTTTTAAACCCATAGTTATCACTAATAGCCCTCATTTGTAAGTCATCAGTTATCAAGACTCCGTTAAATCCTAACCTCTCTCTTAGTAGTTTTTGGTTCGTATCATGTGAAAGTGTTGCTGGGTATTTTAAGTCTAGCTTTTTGTTAAAAATATGAGCTGTCATTATAAGCTGGGCAGTAGAGTTTTTTATATGATTATAAAATGGCAATAGCTCTTTTTCACTCCAACTATCACTCACATCTGTAAAACCTCTATGTGAATCAGCTTGGCTTGAACCATGTCCAGGAAAATGTTTTAGAGTTGTTAAAACTCCCTCACTTTTCATAGCTTTTATAAATATTTCTGATTTTCTCCAAACCTCTTTTGGGTTTGATGAGTATGATCTTTTTAGTTTTGCTATGACTGGATTATTTGGATTTACTGCAACATCTACTACTGGAGCTAGATTTAGATTTATTCCATTTTCTTTGAGCATCTTTGCCATCTTTTGATACTCTTTTTTAGGCTCTTTTATATTTTGTGCAGAGCTTGTATGGATAAATCCATCTCTTTTCTTTAGTCTTTGCACTTTTCCACCCTCTTGGTCTACTGCTATTAAAATATTTGGTTGTAGTTTTTTTATATTTGAAGTTAATCTTTTTAACTGTTTAGGATTTTTAATATTTTTAGAAAATAGAATAACACCAGCCACTTTATGAGTTTTTAGAAACTTTGGAGCATAATAACCATCAAATCCTATCATTATCATGTTAGAAATCAAAGACTTTATATCATCTTTAGCTACCAAAGAGATAGCTAAAAAGCAAACTAAAAAAAGTGACTTCACTTACTTTTTAGTTCTCTCGTATGCAAGATGTACAGCTCTCATAAAACTAGCTCTAACAGCTCCATCTTCCAAAGCACCATATCCAGCAGCAGTAGTTCCACCAGGACTCATAACTCCATCTTTTAAAAGTGCAGGATGTTGGTTTTTTATAAGTGGAGCAAATCCCTCAAAAAGACCTCTTACTATAGTATCAGCATCTTCTCGTTTTAAACCCTCTTTTACACTTGCATCACTCAAAGCCTCAGCAACAAGTGCTAAAAATGCAGGTCCACTTCCAGCAACTGGTGTAGCGATGTCTAACTCTTTTTCACTTCCAACCCATAGAGTTGAACCTATTGAGCTACATATCTCTAAAGATTGCTCTTTAAAACTCTCATCTCCAGTAACTATAGTCATAGACTTTTTATAAGTTGCTGCTAGGTTTGGCATGATTCTTATATATGATGTTGCTTTTAGATTGATTTTTATATCTTTTATACTTGTTCCAGCCAATACAGATATAACTGATGCTGCCTTACCATATAAGTTTTTTGAAGCTTCAACTAAAGCATAAGGTTTAACACAAAAAATTATATTTTTACCATTCATATTGTAGTTATGCAAAGTTTTAGTAGAAACTTTATACTTTTTTTCTATCTCTTTTAGAGACTCAGTATTTCGTCCTATTACTATCACTTCATGGTTTTTAACAGCTCCTGCTATAATAGCTCTCGCCATTTTTCCTGTTCCAACTACTACTAACTCCACTATAAATACTTCTCAATAGATTCATTTAAGCCAAACTCTTTATATTTTTGCTCATCTAGTGGTACTTGTACTAAAAGTTGTTTTCTCATATTTATAACTATTGGTGCTAAAAAATTTATAGTAGACTTCTCTATTGGATTTAAAATCGTAACTATATTAAATACTTTTATATCACTTTCATCTTCAACTTGTAAAATATTTTGATAGTTTTTAGGTATCACTAACTCATACTCTCTTACAGTCGCAGGATTTATCAGTGTAAATGAAATATCTCCCGCTTTTAAAAGATAAAAAAACTCATCAACCTCTTCAAGCTCCATATCTTTTATATCATCAAACCCAAAAATTGGCGAAATCACACTAACTTTCATAAACTATTTCCTATCTGTTATTTATCTTATTCTATTATATCGGCTATTTATATAAAAATAACAATATTTTCGATATTATAAGTACAAATTATCACATTTAGGAGCCAATTTTGACTAAAAATATACTTTTAGCACTTACTTTAGTTTTTATCTTTACAGGTTGTTCGTCAAGTAAAAATGATGTTATTACTGAGTTTAATAAACCAGCAGACCACTGGTATCAACAGATTATCAAGTATATAAAAAGGGGAGGTCTTGATAAAGCAGATGATGCTTATACCTCTTTAGAGAGTGAACATATCGCATCTCCTTTAGTTCCTGAAGCTATAATGATACTTTCAAAAGCTCACAGAGCAGAAAGAGAGTATGTTATGAGTAAGTTTTATATCGATAGATACACAAAAAGATATGCAACTCCAAACAACATAGAGTTTTTACGATTTTTAAGAATAAAAACTAACTTTCTGACTTTCACTAGAGCAAACAGAGATCAAAAACTTCTTCAAGATACTATAAGTGAAGCAACAAAATATAAAACTAGATTTCCTCGTTCTCCGTACAATCCTTATATAGACACTATGCTTACAAAACTTTACTTGGCTGAACTTATGCTAAACAAAGAGATTGCAAGTCTTTATAGAAGAACTGGAAAAGATAAAGCAGCAAAAGTTTATGAAGAGAAGATAAATAACTCTTGGTTAAAAGATACAAAAATCAAAGAGGATAAATCCTTTTTAAAAAATATATTTTAGGACGATAAATGCCAGGACTTACCACAACAAATTTCCCTCAAACTATGCCCGTTATAGTTGAGGCAGATATATTTTTATACCCTTTTATGATTGCACCACTTTTTTTTAATGCAGATGATGCAAATATAGAAGCAATCGACATGGCTTTAGAGAGTGACTCAACTATCCTAATACTGCCAGCAAAATCAAATGAGACTACAAGAAATTTAGACAATATCTATGAAAATGGTGTAGTTGGTACTATCATGCGAAAAGTCCCTCTTCCTGATGGAAGAATAAAGATACTATTTCAAGGACTACAAAAAGCAAAAGTAACTGAGTTTTTAGATGATCAGTTTTTAACAGCAACTGTAGAAGAGATGAAACTTGACCCATCAAATGAGCTTAAAGTAAATGCAACTTTAGGAATCCTAAGAGAGAAGATAAGAACACTATCTACACTTAGTGATGCTTTCCCACCCGAACTTCTAAAAACTATAGAGTCAAACTATGATTCTGATCGTATAGTTGATCTTATAGCAAGTACGATAAGACTAAAAAAAGAAGCTGCATATAAGCTTTTTTCATCTTCAAGCCTTGAAGAGAGACTTCTACTTCTTATCGAATATATCAGTATCACGATAGATGAAAACAAGATAAAAAAGAAGATAAAGTCAAAAGTTCACTCCAAAATAGACAAAGTCAATAGAGAATATTTTCTAAAAGAGCAACTTAAACAGATACAAAAAGAGCTTGGTACTGATGATAGCCGTGAAGAAGAGAT